>CALGAS010000398.1 GCA_937959175.1 uncultured bacterium
GTGGTACTTCTCATCGGCCAGGTTGGCGCCCACGTGGCAGGCGGTGCAGTTGGCCTTGCCGAAGAAGAGATCCCGGCCCCGCTTCGCCGAGTCACTCATCGGATGGGCGTCGGCAGCCTCCTTGGCGGCCGCATAGAGCTCCGCCAGCTCCTCGTCGTCGGCGATGTCCTCCTCATCCATGCGGGTGAAGGGGAGAAGCTGCTCGTGGTAGTCGTAGGGCGAGGGCTGGGTGACGATGACCCGCTCAAAGGCCGCGATCGCTTCACCGACACGATCGATCGAAAGTTCACCGAATATCCGGTCAAACTGCCTGGCATAGACCGGGATGCTGGCCAGCCGCTTGACGACGCCCTCGTGCGTGAAACCCATCTCGATCGGGTTGGCAATCGGGCCGACAGCCTGAGCCTCCAGTGAATCGACCCGGCCATCCCAGAACTGCTTCCCCGAGAGAATCCGGTTGAAGGAAACCGGCGAGTTCCGCCCGCCCGCCTGACCGTCGATGCCGACGCCCGTCTTGGTGTGGGCCGTGTACCCCACCGACGGATCGTGGCAGCTGGCGCAGGAGACGGTCGAATCGGCCGACAGCCGGGTATCGAAGTAGAGCTGGCGGCCGAGTTCAACCTTGGCCCGCGTCAGCGGGTTGGCCTCGAGTCCCTGGATCTGCCCAGCGCCCTGCGACAGCCCCAGCGGCAACTCCGGGATCAGCACCGCGTGATTGCGGGGATCCGCCAGCCAGGCATCGATCTGCTCGAGTGTGATCGGGCCTGAGCCCGGAACGCCGGCCGTAAGGGACGGGTCTCCGAGGAGCACGCGTTCCGGATCGGCCGCGACGGCCTCGTCTGCAGGCTCGGCGGCATCAGCCGGCTCCGTGACCGCCTCGGGCACAGTCGACTCGGGCTTGGCTGGCTCGGGGTCCGCCGGCGGTTCCTTTTTCATCTCCGGCTCCGGGTCCGCCGCGGGCTCAGCGGGCTCAGCCTCTCCAGGCTTCTTCACCGGCTCGGGTTCAGCCGGCTCCGTGGCGGGCTCAGCCGGGGCGGGCTGGCTTGCATCCGGCTCATCTGCCGGCTCGGGCTCCTCTGCCGCGGCAGGCTCCGCCGCCGGCTCCTCCTTCATCTCGGGTTCCGCTTCACCGGACTCGGCGGCCTCGTCGATCACCTTGTCGGCGGCAGCCTTTTCCTCATCCATCTTCTGACGGGCTTCCTCGCCGCCGGTGTCAGCCGGCGCTGCGGGCTCAGCAGGCTCTGCCGGAGCGATCTCAATCTCCTCGATTTCGACGACTTCCTCCCGAGGAGGACCAGCCTCGGGACTGCAGCCAGCCACCAGGAGAGCACTCACTGCGAGCGATCCCGCCCCTGTCGCACAAAATCGGGTGACACCACGCAAGCGGCACAACATGAAAACGCCTCCTTCAATGCTCGAGTCGGTCGTGATCGGATTCGGGTGAAGCGAGCCACTGCCGCGGTGCCTGCCATGCTGCACCAGTCTTGGAGTCCGCTCGCTCCGCCAGGGAGCACTCCATAATAAGCCCCTGGCGAGTCGAGGGAAACCTCCCTGATGTCTTCGCCGGGCCGGCGTTCCCGAGGCCGGTCAGCGCCGCCGGCCGAGCAGATCGGGAGCGACAAGCCAGAGCAGTTCGCCCGGCTGGCCGGGTCCGTCATCCAGGGCGATCGCGGCGACGGCGCCCTTCTGCATTCGAACAGCGGCCGACCCGTCGCCAATCGACATGGCCACCAGCCTTCCCACACACGGGGCATGGCCGACCCAGGCGACCCGCGGAGCATCCTGCTGGACCGTCCAGGCCACGACCGCCTCCCAGTCGGCCCCGGGAGCGAGCGGATCGACCACGGCGACCCGGGGCTGGCCCGGGAGCAGGTCGGCCAGCAGGTCGGCCGTCTGGCGGCAACGAACCAGCGGGCTCGTCGCCACCAGGTCGATTTCCAGACCGCGTTCAACCAGCCGCCGCACCATCCGGGCGAACCTCCGCCGGCCCTTGTCGGTCAGCTGCCGATCGAAATCGCTGATGCCGGGGCCGGCATCTTCGGCAGCCGCATGCCGGACGACGTAGAGCCGCGTGGTGAGAATCGCCATGTCCGGATTCTGGTTGGCCGGCCGGCCGGCCGCAAGCGGCGGTCAGGCCCGTCGCCAGACGGCGTCCCAGATCGTGCCGGCCGACTCGACGGCAGCAGCCCCCTCCGCCCGCCAGCGGACCGCATCGACGGGATAGCCCGCCGTCGGCCTCAGGCCTGCCTGACGGCTGCCCCAGTGGCTGTTGAAGGCCTGCATCGACAGTTCACGGAGATATTTGGCGGTCATGCTGGCCACCGCGACGGGAAGCCGCGACTCACCGGCCACGGAGAACTCGATCGTGCGGCCTGCCCCGCAGGCGTACCGGCTGCAGCGGGCAGTTTCTTCGAGCGGCTGCACCAGGGGCGTGTCGAAGGCTCGGGCTACCTGGGCCGCGTAGCGGCGACGACCGCCGTGGCGATCGCACCAGATCGCCACCGGTTCATCGCGGCCCAAGGCGGCCAGGCGAGCCGCCAGGTCGAGGGTGATCCGCGAGAGGATGTCGCTCTTGTTGAGCCCTTCGTCGAGTAGCTGATTGAACTCGGCCGGCTGCACCAGCCGACATCGGATCGCCTCGAGCTGAATACCCGTGGCCGCCAGCCGGGACTCGACGTCTGCGTCCAGGTCCAGACAGGCGTCTGTCGCCTGATGCCGCGGCAGCGAGAGGGCCTCGAGGGAGGCCTGTTCCGGCGGTGCCGTCGTCGGCTCCGACCCGTCGGCCGCCAGTCGTGCGATCAGATCCCGCCAGGTGGGCGGCCTGCCCTGGCCGGCGACGGCAAGCGCGACAAGCACACCCCGCTCGAGCCCCTCGAAGCCACTGCCGCCGCGGTAGATCATTTTCGAATCGCCCCACAGGCGGCCGCCTGGGGCGAGCCGCCCCGCCTCCTCCGCCACTCGGGCCAGGCGGTGTTCCACAGCCTCCGGCCTGGCGTCGAGCCGCCAGGCGGTGGCAGCTACCACCAGCGGCCCCAGGTTGGGCCCGTAGCCGGCCTCGTCGGTGCCGATCACGAGGGTCACTGCTGGCCCCCGCGGCTGCCATCCGGCCACTGCCGGCAATACTCGTAGACGGCCACCGCCGTGGCGGTCGCCGCGTTGAGGCTGTGGGGCATGCCGGCCATCGGGATCTCCACCACCCGGTCGAGCCGGGTGAGTTCCTCAGGGAGAAGCCCCGTCCGCTCGTTGCCCACGATCAACGCCGAGCGGGCAGCAAAGCGGAAGGCGGGCAACGGTTCCGACCCGGTCGCCTGCTCGAGGCCCACCAACTCGTAGCCGTCGCTCCGCAGCCGGTCGAGCACCGGCGGCAGGCTGCGATGGATCTCGATCGCCACCGCCTCACTGCCGTCCCGGGCGATCCGCTCCCGAATCCTCGCCGCGCCGCAGAAGATGACCCTCCGAATGCCGAAACAGCCGCAGGTCCGTACGATGTGGGAAAGATTGACCTGGCTCCTCATCGGCGGGCAGGCCACGATGAGTTCGCGGCCGGCCGCCAGGACCTCTGGAGGCTTGTGACGAATGTGCTCGAACGACGGCATCGTTGATTCAGACCGCTGGAGACAGGCCGCGGCATTGGTTGCGACGGTCGTGATCCTCACAGGTTGCGGCTCGCCCCGTCCAGCCGATGCCCCACCGGCCGCGGACGACCGCCCGGCGGCCGCCCCTCCGGCAGCGGTTCCCCTGCGGCTGGTCGACCACGACGGCCTGCTGGCGGAGGTGGCCCGCCATCGCGGCAAGGTAGTGGTCCTCGACTGCTGGAGCACGTCCTGCCCTCCCTGCGTCAAAGAGTTTCCGGGGCTCGTGGAACTGGCGGCCCGGCACGGGGATCGCGTCCAATGCCTGTCGCTCTGCTTCGACTACGACGGGATTGGAGCAGTGGATGATCTCATTCCCCCTGTCACAGCGTTTCTCGAGCGGGTTGGGGCGGATGATGTCGTCAATATGCTCGCCACGGAGGAGGCCGACAGCCTCTCCGAGAAGCTCGAGATCGTAAGCGTGCCGGCTATCTTCATCTGGAAGCCCGACGGCACGCTGGCGATCCGCTACGACGACGACTTCGCCGCCCGGGAACTCGACCGTCCCTTCACCTACGAGGACGTCGAGGCGACCGTGGTCGGCCTGCTGGCGGAATAAGGTCGCCGGTCGAAGTCCCGAGGGGAGCCGTTTGAGCGGCACCCTCCTGGCAGCATAGACTCCTGCGGGGCGATGCAGGCGGGCAACCGGCGGCGTCGTGTCTCGGGTTTCGACACACCTTCTCCGGAGGCACTCCAGTGATCACACCTCGCCGGCTTCTCGATCTGCACGGCGGCGTCAGCGGGATGATCCTGCTCGCCGCGGCAGTCGGCTGCGGCCCCTCCCGGCCTGCTCGGATTCCGGCCCCGGCGATCGACCCGGTGGCGATCGCCGACGCGGTTGCCGGCAGCGGGGGCCTCGAGAAACTCTCAAGCATCGCCGGCGGCCGGGGCGGGATGGACGGCAACGGCGACGGTCAGGTCTCCCGAGACGAACTCGAGGCCTGGCTGGAAGAGATCCGGGAATCGAAGGTCGCCATCACCAGCGTCGCGGTGCAGGTGATGCATCTGGGCCGGCCCCTCGAGGGCGTCGAGGTGAAACTCCTGCCCGACGCCAGCATGGGCGGGACGATCAAGGAGGCCGTGGCCACGACCGACGCCTCGGGCGTGGGCAGCCCCACGATTCCAGGCGGCGAGTTTCCCGGTGTCAACTGCGGGCTCTACCGCGTCGAGATCAGCGGCACCGGCAACGACCGCAAGCCGCTGCCGGCGAAGTACAACGCCGCCAGCACGCTAAGCCTGGCGGTCGGCGGCATGCTGCCCCAAAATGGCATGGCCATCATTGCCCTCAAGTGAACGAGACAAGCATGCCGCCTCGGCAACCCGCCGCGCCGCCCGGCAAGGGCGACATCGTCCAGAACCCGCTCAGCGGCGGGCGGGAAACGATCGAGTCGATCGTCGTGGCCTTCGTGCTGGCCCTGCTGTTTCGCACGTTTGAGGCGGAGGCCTTCGTGATCCCGACCGGCTCGATGGCCCCGACCCTGATGGGCCGCCATCGCGACGTCGTCTGCGAGTTCTGCGAGGCTGCCTTCCGGGTGGGCTCCAGCAAGGAACTGAACGAGGCCTCCTGCCAGCTCAACCCCAAGTTCTTCGTCGCCGAGGCCCGCTGTCCCAACTGCGGTGGCATCGCCCGGCTGACCGATGCCACCGGCCGCTATCGTCATGCCTACCCGCCGTTCACGGGCGATCGGATCATCGTCGAGAAGTTCGCCTATGACTTCGTCGAGCCGAGCCGCTGGGATGTTGTCGTCTTCAAGTATCCGGAGGATGCACGGGTCAACTACATCAAGCGGCTGATTGGGCTGCCCGGAGAGACGGTCTCGATCGCCGGGGGCGACATCTGGACGAGCCGGGGAGACGAAGAGCCCGGCATCGCCCGCAAGCCGCCGGCCAAACTGCGGGCCATGCTGCAGTGCGTTCACGACAGCGGCCACGTCGCAGAGGCGTTGGCCGATGCCGGCTGGCCGCTGGCCTGGCGGGACTGGTCGGCGGAGGGGGAACAGCCCCGCTGGACGACCGCCGACTCGGGCCGATCCTTTTCGGTGGCCGCCGACGCTGATCCGGCCATGCTCCGCTGGCGGCATTTCGTTCCCGAGGGCTGGGATGGCCCCGACAGCCCCCTGCCCGAGGCCGTGCCGATCCTGGTGGGCGACTATCAGCCCTACAACCAGGCCCCGGAGTATCTCTCGCTCCATCACGATGACGACCTAGGGGCGATGGTCGACGGGGCCCACTGGGTGGGTGACCTGGCGGTAGAATGCGAACTGGAGAGCCGCAGCGAGGCTGGCTTCGTCGAGTTCGATCTGGTGGAGGCGGGGCAGCGGCATACCTGTCGCTTTGATTTGGCCACGGGGATCGCCACGCTGACCGGCGAGGCCGGCGCTGCCACGGCTGACTGCGGCGTCAAGGGGCCCGGTCGCTGGGAGATTCTGTTTGCCAACGTCGACGACGAGCTCTCCCTGTTTGTCGATGGCCGCCGGATCATGACCGACTCGCCGACCACCTGGCAGCGGGAGATCCGATTGGCGAGCGGTTCGCGGCCTGTCGTCGGCTCGGGCCGGCCGGGCGAGACCGCCCCGGACGACCTGGCTCCCGCCGGCGTGACGGCCCAGGGAGCCGACGTCACCGTCGCCGACCTGCGGATTCTCCGCGACCTCTACTACGTCAGCAGCGGCAGCCAGCGGGCGTTGGTCGGCCGTGAGGCCGAAGAACCGGTCGTCTCCTATCCGCTCGAGGAAGACCAGTTCTTCATGCT
Organism: uncultured bacterium; assembly: GCA_937959175.1. Classification (GTDB taxonomy): domain Bacteria; phylum Planctomycetota; class Planctomycetia; order Pirellulales; family UBA1268; genus QWPN01. The sequence continues at coordinate 6,385 of CALGAS010000398.1, forward strand.
GGGCGACAACTCCTCGGCCAGCAAGGACAGCCGGGCCTGGGGCACCCCCGAGGAGCCGCTGCACCACGTCGACCGGCGGCTCCTGGTGGGCCGGGCGCTGGTCGTCTTCTGGCCTCACGCCGTGCCCACCGCCTGGAATGTGCAGGTTGCCAGGCGATGCGGCTGGGAACTGCGATTGCCCTGCCTGCCAAACTTCGCCAGGATGCGGTTTGTGAGGTGAGTCAGCCGGCCTGCCGGCTTCCCCCGGGATCGCAGGGATGTCGCTCCTGTCCGTCGAAGGGCTCGTCAAGGTCTACGGTCGTCGCCGGGTGGTCGACGGGGTCGATTTCCACGTCGATCCCGGTGAGATCGTCGGCCTGCTGGGGCCCAACGGCGCGGGCAAGACGACGAGCTTCCGGATGACCTGCGGGATGGTGATCCCCGATTCGGGCCGCGTGCTTCTCGATGACGCCGAGGTCACGAGCTGGCCGATGTACAAGCGGGCCCGGGACGGCGGAATGGGCTATCTGGCCCAAGAGCAGAGCGTGTTCCGCAAGCTGACCGTGGAGCAGAACCTGCTGGCCATCATGGAACTGATCGGGATGGCTCCCAAGGAGCGGCGGCGGCGGTGCGAGGAACTCCTCGAGCAGTTCGACATCGCCCGGATCCGCAAGTCAAAGTCGCACTATATCTCCGGCGGTGAGAAGCGGCGGCTCGAGATCGCCCGCTGCCTGGTCACCGAGCCGCGGATCATCCTCCTCGACGAGCCCTTCACCGGCATCGACCCGGTCACGATCCACTCGATCCAGAAGATCATCCAGGGCCTCCGCGATGACGGCATCTCGATCCTGATCACCGACCACCGGGAACGGGAGACGCTGGCGATCACCGATCGCAGTTACGTCATCCGGGCGGGCAAGGTCCTCTGCCACGGCAGCGCCGAGGAAGTGCTCAACCATCCCGACGCCAAGAAGTACTACTTCGGCGAGAGTCACGGCGTGACCGCCGCCTGAAGGCGGGCTAGGGGCGGCCGTTCGCCTCGGTTCCGGCCGTGCGGTATCCTCACGCGGCCTGACGGCTGGGTACTCGGCCCGCCACCGACAGCCCCTCGAGGAGGATTCCATGCCGCCTGTCCGCCCACTGCTTTCTGTCTATCCGCTGCTGCTGATTGTCGCCCTCGCCCTCCCGGCCGCCCCAAGCCGCGGAGACGATGCGGCGGTCGCCGAGGCCGGCCCGTCCGGGGCCGTTGCAGCCGAGGTGATCGCCCCAGAGGATGCCATCGAGCACATCGGCGAGGAGTGCATCGTCGAGTTCACCGTCAAGGCCGGCCGGAAGCTCGACGACAAGGAAATCTGCTTTCTCAACTCCCTCCGCGATCACCGGGAGAGCAGCAACTTCACGGCGGTGATCTTTCGCGCCGGGCTGGCCCGGTTTGCCGCTGAGGGCATCGAGAACCCAGCCCTGGAATACCTCGAGCTGAAGGTCCGCGTCCGGGGCACGATCGAGGAACACGCCGGCAAGGCCCAGATCGTGGTCGAGAGCCCGACCCAGATCGAGATCGTCGAGGAGGAGGCTGCCGGGGACGACGCCCCGATCAGGCCCCCTTCGTCGAAAGACTCTTGACGGTCAGCACCGCCCCGACGCTCATCAGCGCCAGCCCCAGCCAGCGGGGCGGTTCGACCACCTTGCGAAGCGGGGGGGCCTGCCAGGAGGCGAGTTGCGCCGCCTGCCCGCCTCCGAGGCGGGCCGCCACGAAACTGCTCGACCGCTCGCTGAGCGTGAAGGATTCGACCACGCGGAACTGGACGCCCAGGAAGAACAGCAGCAGCCCGCCCAGGATCAGGTGATGTCGGTTGATGCCCATCGTCTCACCCGGGGCGGTGATCCCCGCCCGCTCCATCGCGTCGTATCTCAGCCAGCCGGTCATTGGCCGAGGGTTGCAGACCACCTCGGCTACTCGGTGATCGATCAATATCCCTTCTCGCCTGCAGCCCGAGCGTCCGGCGGTCGATTGTGAGGCGTTTTCCAACGATGCCGGGTCCGCCGCCCTGCCGCACCGACCTGAGAAGCTGGGGGGCCTGGGGCAAGCCACGTCGACCCTGCCGAAAATTCCTGGGGAAACGGTCGTGCCGATGACGATGACAATGCCGGCGCCGAGGGATTGCCCGGCGTCTCCTTGACCTCCTGGGATGCTCCGACAGTGACCGCCTCACTCAAGACCTGGATTCTGCGGACGCTCGTCATCCTTCTGGCCCTCGCCGCCGGCCCGCCGGCCCGGGCCGAGGAACCGGGCGAGCCTGCCGCCCAGACCCCGCCGCAGCCGGCCGCGGTCGACGCCACGGCATCCGCGGAACCCCTCGAGCCGGTGGCCTACACCGAGACCCTCGTGCTCGATCCCGATCTCCCAGCTGCCGCCGAGACTGCCGCGGGCATGGCCCTGGAGCCGACGCCCGCCGAACCCTTGCCCGCCCCTGCGGCCCTCGGCATGGACGACGCGGTGGTCGAAGGCCCGGCCCTGATGGATGTCTCGGCCTTCGACGGGATGCTGATCGACGACGGGGCCCTCGACGAGATGCCCTTCGAGGCCTCCTCGGGACGCTGGTTTTGGAGCGGGGGCTGGTATGTCGGCGGTGAGAGCCTCTGGATGGAACGCAGCCGCAACAACCGGACGCTGATCGCGGCCGACATCGTCACCGGCACCGTCACCTACACCACCTTCGCTCAGCCCTTCAACGTCGCTCCGGGCGCCCGGGCGACGATCGGCAAGTCGCTCGGCCGCGACTACCTCGACCGAGACCGCTCCATCGAGTTCATCTACTACGGCGGCATGAGCTACGAGGATGTCGACGGCTGGAACGGCGTCGGGGGCAACACGCTCTTTACCCCGCTGTTCTACGGCGCTCCCGGCTTCAATGCCGCCGGCCGCTACGAGACTACCTTCAACTCCGACTTCAACAGCTGGGAATGGAACTACAAGCTTCGCCGCCGGCTGGGACGCGACCAGTTGATCATGGGGCCGAACGGGGAGTGGACCCGGCACGCCGAACGGGGCTGGCTGCCGTCGCTGATGCTCGGTATCCGGCTGGCCAACGTCAACGAAGACTTCTCGCTGACCAGCGACCGGCCGGGCGTCCCAGCGAGCGATTTCAGCGGCCGCTACGACATCAGCGCCGCCAACTGGATGCTCGGCCTCAACCTCGGCAGCGAGCTGGTCAGTCAAAATGAGTTCTATTACTGGGGCCTGCGGGGCCGGGCCGCGCCCGCTCTCAGCTTTGCGAGCACCTCCCAATCGGCCCTCGGCATCAACAACACCGGCCAGCCCGTCGGCCAGC
>CALGAS010000399.1 GCA_937959175.1 uncultured bacterium
CGAACCAGGATCCCGGCCGGCAGCCAGCCTGGGGCAGCCCGTCTCGTGGAAACCCTCCCAGCCCCGGGAGCCGACGAACCGGAGGGCCTGGTTCTGGCCAGGGTCTCGGCCGAGGTCGCGGCCCGTCAGCTCGAAGCGAAGCGGCTTGCTCAGAAATCTCCGGCGGAAGCCCTCGAGCTCCTCGACGAGGTCGCCGCCCAACTCGAGTCACAGCAGCTTCCCGAGGAGACCGTCAAGCGGCTGGTCCGCCGCATCGAACGGACCCGGCGAGACATCGAAGAAACAACCGGCAAGCGGCGGGCTGAACTGGCCCTGGAGCGACAGAACGAACAGGTCGAGGCGGCCATCGACCGGGAACGGGCCCGCCGGGTCGAGGTCGACCAACGGATCGCCCTGCTCGTCGACGAATACAACAACCTGGTCGACGAGCAGCGGTATCCCGAAGCCGAGGCCGTCGCCAAAAAAGCCGGCCAACTGGCTCCCGACAATCCGGTCGTCAGGCAGCTGCTCGCCCAGAGCCGCACGATCCGCCGGCTCGACACCCAGCGGACGATCGAATCCGACAGCCAGTCCGGCTTTCTCGACGTCGTTGAGGACGTCGATAGGTCGGCTCGTCCCTTTGCCGGGCCGATCGAGTTTCCAGCGACCAAGGACTGGGAGGACCTGACGAAGAGCCGCAGCGAGCGGCTGGCCGAGGGCCGCAATCGGGCCACCGCCGCCGAACTGGCCATCAAGGAAAAGCTGACGGCAAAGGTCCGGCCGACCTTCCGTGACCAGCCCTTGGCTGCGGTTCTCGACTCGCTCTCCAAGCAGGCCGACGTCGCGATCCACCTTGACATGGTCGGGCTCGAACAAGAGGCGGTCGGCAGCGACACGCCCGTCACGCTATCACTTGACCAGCCGATCTCGCTCAAGAGCGCCCTCAAACTGCTCCTCGAGCCGCTCCACCTCGACTACGTCGTCCGCGACGAAGTGCTCAAGGTCACCAGCCCGCGGCTGGTCAAGGGAGATGTCTACGCCGTTACCTACCCGGTGGCCGACCTCGTCCTCCCGATCCCGAACTTCACCTCCGAGGGCCTCGGCATCAGCGGCGCCCTCCGTGACGGCTACGAACAGGCAGCCCTGCGAAACTCGCTCTCAGTGCAGGTCGGCCCGGCCCCGGCCGGGATCGGGCAGGTTGCCGCCGGACGGAGCGATGCCGCGATCGCCCCAACGTCACTGGCCCAGTTGGGAGGGGGCGGCCCTCCAGCGACCGGTGCGGCTCCCGTCATCCCGTTCGGGCCTCCCTCCATCGGTGGCGGCCTGCAGAACTTTCAGCCCCTGATCGAACTGATCCAGGGCACCGTCGCGCCCGAGACCTGGGACATTCTCGGCGGGCAGGGCGCGATCCGCCCCTTCGAGACCAACCTCAGCCTCGTGATCAGCCAGACCCAGGAGGTCCACGACGAGATCGCCGACCTGCTCGAGCAGCTGCGGCGGCTCCAGGACCTTCAGGTCACGATCGAAGTGCGGTTCATCACCCTGGCCGACACCTTCTTCGAGCGGATCGGCGTCGACTTCGATTTCAACATCCAAACGGGTGTCAATGAACCGCTCAACATGACGGCTGTGCCGACCACTGACAACACCTCGCAATCACCCTTCGCTCTCGGACTCCAAGCTGTTCCAGGTGGCCGCTCACAGACGATCGGCCTCGACAACTCCGGCAATCCGGGCGTCGCCCTCGGCCCCCAAAACCAGCAGGCCGTCGATCCCAACCAGCCAGGCAATGGGAATGGCAACGGAAATATTCTCCCGAATACCCGAAACTTTTTTTCGATTCCGTTCCGCCAAAACAGCTTCGGCAGCGCAACAGTGCCGAGTCTGCCGGGTCTCCCTGATCCGGCAACGTCCGCGGCCAACTTCGGCTTCGCCATTTTGTCGGATATCGAAGCGTTCTTCCTGATCCAGGCCGCCCAGGGCAATACCCGGTCGAACGTCATGCAGGCGCCAAAGGTGACCCTCTTCAACGGCCAACAGGCCTTCGTTTCAGACACCCGCCAGCGGCCCTTCGTGACGGCGGTGGTGCCGGTGGTCGGCGACTTCTCGGCCGCCCAGCAGCCAGTGATCACCGTCCTCAACGAGGGCACCGCCGTGAACGTGCAGGCGGTCGTCTCCAATGACCGGCGGTTCGTGCGGCTGACTCTGGTGCCCTTTTTCTCTCAGATCGGGAACGTCCAGGAGTTCCAGTTCGAGGGCTCGCGATCGACCACCTCAAAAAGCACGGACGAGAAGTCCGGGGCCGATGTCGATCTGCCGGTCGTCGATGGGCTGACGGGGCTGACCAGCGGCCAAGCAGCATCCCGTGAGCTGGCAACCCAATCAAACGGCACGACGATTCAGCTGCCCGAGTTCCTCTTCACGACCGTCACCACGACGGTCAGTGTGCCCGACGGCGGCACGGTGCTTCTGGGCGGCATCAAGCGGCTCCGCGAGGGCCGCAACGAGTTTGGCGTCCCGATCCTCTCCAAGATTCCCTACATCAATCGCCTCTTCAAGAACGTCGGCCTCGGTCGCACCACCGACAGCCTGATGCTGATGGTCACGCCCCGGATCATCATCCAGGAAGAAGAAGAGGCCCGCCTGCTGGGCACCCAGGAGCCCTAGATGCCGGCCACCGTTCGGTTCTGCATCGTCGCCGGCTGTCTCCTGGGGGGCATCGCGGTCGCCGCCGGCGCCTTTGGGGCGCATGGGCTGAAGGCGACGCTCACCGCGGCCGGCCAGGCCGAAAACTGGGAAACCGCCTGCCGCTACGGCATGTATCACGCCCTGGCCCTGCTGGCGGCCGGTCTGGTGGCCGCGGCCGTCCCGCAGGCGGCTGGGCTGGCGAACACCGCCGGGATCTGCTTCTTGGCGGGCACGGTGATCTTCAGCGGTTGCCTGGCGGCCCTCGCGCTTTCGGGCGTGAAGATTCTGGGCGCAATCGTGCCGATTGGCGGTGTGCTCCTGATCGCGGGCTGGCTG
>CALGAS010000400.1 GCA_937959175.1 uncultured bacterium
ATCTGTGTGGGCGCGATCCGCGGCGGCAACACGAGGCCATCATCGTCGGAGTGGGTCATGATCACGGCACCGATCAGTCGGGTCGAGACGCCCCACGACGTCGTCCAGCAGAACTCATCGTTTCCTTCCGGGCCCGCGAAGGTGATCTTCTGGGCCTTGGCGAAGTTCTGGCCCAGGAAGTGGGACGTGCCGGCCTGGAGGGCCTTGCCGTCCTGCATCATCGCCTCGATCGAGAGGGTGTCGACGGCGCCGGGAAACCGCTCGCCGGCCGGCTTGGGGCCCTTGACCACCGGCATGGCGAGGTCCCGCTCGGCGAAGGTCGCGTAGACCTCGAGCATCCGCCGGGTCTCCTCCTCGGCCTCCTCGCGGGTGGCGTGGGCCGTGTGCCCCTCCTGCCAGAGAAACTCGGCCGTCCGCAGGAAGACCCGCGGCCTCATCTCCCAGCGGACGACGTTAGCCCACTGGTTGATCAGGACCGGCAGATCTCGCCACGACTGGATCCACTTGGCGTACATCGCCCCGATGATCGTCTCGCTCGTCGGCCGCACGACCAGCGGCTCCTCGAGCTTGCCCGTCGGAATCAGCTTGCCGTCGGGGCCCAGCTCGAGCCGGTGGTGGGTGACGACGGCGCACTCCTTGGCGAAGCCCTCGACGTGCTGGGCCTCCTGCTCGAGATACGAGAGCGGAATGAACAGCGGGAAGTAGGCGTTGACGTGGCCGGTCGCCTTGAACATCCCGTCGAGGATCCCCTGCATCCGCTCCCAGAGGGCGTAGCCGTGGGGCTTGATCACCATGCAGCCGCGGACGGGCGAGGGCTCGGCCAGATCGGCCGCCCGGACCACCTGCTGGTACCACTCGGGATAGTCTTCGGCCCGGGTAGGGCTGATCGCATTGGCCGGCATCGCGGAAAAACTCCATCGAGGAAGCCGGGGATTGTAGCGGCGGTAGCAACGTTTGTGGGTTGGGCCGCGGCGGCCGTAAACTCCGGCCAATGGCACGACGACTGATTTCCGAACTGCCGGCCCAGACCAAGATCGACCAGGTCTTTCTCGCTACTCATAAGCAACTGCGGCCCAACCGCTCCGGCCAGCTCTATCTGCAGGTCGAGCTGGCCGACAAGAGCGGCACGATCAGCGGCCGGCTCTGGAACGCCTCCGACGCCGACTTCGCCGCCTTCGAGGATGGCGACTACGTCCGCGTCGAGGGGCACACGCAGCTCTACTCCGGGGCGATGCAGATCATCGTGGCCGCGATCGAACGGGCCGATCCGGGCACGGTCGACGAGCGGGAGTTTCGCGTGCTCACCGCCACCGACATCGACCGGCTGCTGGCCGAACTGCGGGGCCTGCTGGCGGGCCTCCGGCCGCCGCTCGACGCCCTCGTCGCCGAGATCCTCGACGACCCCGCCCTGATGGCCGCCTTCTGCCGCTCGCCGGCCGGCGTCAAGCACCACCATGCCTATGCCGGCGGCCTGCTCGACCATGTCGTCAACCTGATGCGGCTGGCCGACCTCGTGGCCCCGCTCTATCCCGAGATGGACCGCGACCTGCTTCTGGTCGGCGTGCTCGTGCACGACATCGGCAAGACCATCGAACTTGAAAGCGAGAAGGGGCTCTCCTACACCGACCGGGGCCAGCTGCTGGGCCACGTGCTGCTCGGCCTCGAGATCATCGACGCCAAGATCGCGGCCGTCGCGGCCCGCACCGGGCAGCCCTTCGATTCCGAGACGGCCCTCCGCATCAAGCACATGATCGCCAGCCACCACGGGGCCTACGAGTTTGGCGCGCCGCGGCTGCCGATGACGCTCGAGGCGGTCGCCCTTCATCACCTCGACCACCTCGACGCCAAGATGGCCGGCACCATCCAGCTGCTCCGGAGCGAGGCGGCCCTCGACGGCGGCTGGACGCAGTACCAGGCCTCGCAGGGACGGAAGTTCTTCCGGGGCCGCACGCCATGAGCCGCAAGCGGCCCAAGCCGGAGAAGCGGGGCGTCCGGGGCGGCGGCCGCCGCGGCAACGCGGGCAGCGCCGGGGATGTCACCGGCACGTTCCGGCGGGCGACCGGCGGCTACGGCTTCGTGCGGCCGGAGGGGGCCCTCCCCGGTGATCGCTCGACCGACATCCACGTCTCGGCCGCCGCCAGCCTCGACGCGGCCAACGGCGATACCGTCCGCGTGCGGCTGGCCCGCGGCCGCGACGTCCGCCGGCCGGGGCCCGCCGGCGAGATCGTCGAGGTGCTCGAGCGGCGGACGACCCGGTTCGTCGGCTCCTATTTCGAGCGGGCCAAGGCCGGCTGGGTGCAGGTCGACGGCACCGGCTTCGCCCGGCCGGTGCTCGTCGGCGACCCGGGGGCGAAGGGGGTCCACGAGGGCGACAAGGTCGTCGTCGAGATGGTCCGCTTTCCGACCCCGCTGCGGGACGGCGAAGGGGTGATCGTCGAGGTGCTCGGCCGGGCCGACGACGTCGGCGTCGACACCCAGACGGTGATCCATGAGTTTGGCCTGCCGGGCGACTTTCCCGAGCCGGCCCTCGCCGACGCCCGCCGCCAGGCGGCCCGCTTCGACGAGACGATTCCCCCCGGCCGCCGCGACCTGACCGATCGCACGATCATCACGATCGACCCGGTCGACGCCCGCGACTTCGACGACGCGATCTCGCTGGAGCGGGTCGAGCGGGGCCACTGGCTGCTCGGGGTCCACATCGCCGACGTCTCCCACTTCGTCCGCGAGGGCTCGCCGCTCGACCAGGAGGCGAAGGCCCGGGGCACGAGCGTCTACCTGCCCGACCGGGTGATCCCGATGATCCCCGAGATCGTCTCGAACAACCTCGCCAGTCTCCAGCCCGACAAGGTCCGCTACGCCAAGACCTGCTGGATCGAGTTCACGCCCGAGGGTGTCCCGGTGCATTCGGCGGTCGAGTCGACGGCGATCCGAAGCTGCCGGCGGTTCACCTACGAGGAGGTCGACCTGTTCCTCGCCGAGCCCGAGACCCGCGCGGTCGAGATGACCGGCGAGGTGCGGGCCCTGCTCGGCCGGATGCGGGATCTGGCGCGGATCCTCCGCAGTCGCCGGACGGCCCGGGGAGCCCTCCAACTCGAGATGCCCGAGGTCAAGATCGACCTCGACCGCGACGGGCGGGTCGCGGGGGCCCACGTCGTTGAAAACACCGAGAGCCACCAGATCATCGAGGAGTTCATGCTCTCGGCCAACGAGGCGGTGGCCGGGGCGCTCGCCGCGGCCGACGCTCCGTTTCTGCGGCGGATTCATCCGACGCCCGACATGCGGAAGCTTCGTCAGCTGACGGAGTTTGTCACGGAACTCGGCTTCGAGGTCGATTCCCTGGAGAGCCGCTTCGAGCTCCAGCGGCTGCTCGACATGGCCCGCGGCCGCCCGGAGGAGCACGCCGTCCACTACGCGGTGCTCCGCAGCCTCACGCGGGCCGCCTACGGCCCCCAGGAAGACGGCCACTACGCCCTGGCGAGCGACTGCTACTGCCACTTCACCTCGCCGATCCGCCGCTACCCCGACCTGACGGTTCACCGGGCTCTCGAGGCGGTTGCCAAAGGCAAGCGGCCCCCGGCGGAGGGCCTGATCCAGCTCGGCCAGGACTGCTCCGACCTCGAGCGGCGGGCCGAGGCGGCCGAGCGGGAACTGGTCAAGCTCAAGCTGCTGCTCTTCCTCTCCAGCCGGATCGGCGAGGAGATGGATGCGGTCGTCACCGGCGTGGAGGCCTTCGGGATCTTCGTGCAGGGCCTCGGCCTGCCGGCGGAGGGGCTCGTGCCGCTCGACGCCCTGCCCGACGACAGCTACCGCTACGACCGGACCAGCCACACCCTCTCCGGCCGCCGGGCCGGCCAGAGCTATCGGCTCGGCGACCGGCTGCGAGTCGCGGTCGACCGGGTCGATCTCGACCGCCGCGAGCTCAACTTCCGCCTCGTCGGCGGCCGCAGCGGCCGGGGCTCAAGGAGCGGCCGCGGCCGGCGGGCGGTCTCGGTACGGCCAGACAAGGCGAAGGCCGGGCCGAAAAAGTCGCCCCGCGGGCGGCCGAAGAAGACGGGCCGCGGCGGCAAGAAGCGATCGCGTCGGTTGTGAGGGGCCGGCGCGGGATCGGCAGGACATCGGCCTGCCGGTGGGTTTGTGTCGACGTGGGCCCGGGTTTTTGTCGACGTGGGCCCGGGTTTGCAACCTGGGCAATACGGGTTGAAGGTCCACGCAACTAGCGGGGCTGTTGAGTCGGATCTGGGCAGGCTACAAGCTCGCCCCCACGTTCTCGCCGTCCCGCCCCGGGGAGCCAGGGAAAGCCACCGGTGGTCGTTTGGCGGTGATCGCGGATTGGGCG
>CALGAS010000401.1 GCA_937959175.1 uncultured bacterium
CTCGGGCTGAGCGAGATTGCGGAGCACGATCTCCCGCTCATTCTCCTCGGCCTTCAGTCCGGCAAACTGCTTCCCGTTGGTTGTCACGACCGTCACCTGCACATACTCCGGCTCAATCCGCCGCGACGGATAGAGGATCGACTCGGCCACCTCCGCATCGCTCATGCTCGTGGCTAGTTCCTCGAGCTTCGGGCCCAGCCGGGCGGTGCCGCCGGCCGGATCGTGGCACGTGGAGCAGGTCGAGCGGGCGTCGTAGAAGAGTTTTCGGCCGCGGGCCGCGTCGCCACGCGCCCGAGCGAGCCGGGCCAGCTCGGCCGGCTCGGCGGCCAGCAGCTCAGCCTCGAGGGCGATGTTGCCGACCGGCTCGGGGGCCTGGGGGCCGCTCGCCACGAGCTCGGGCTCGAGCGGGTGGTCCGCCAGCAGGTCGGCCGGATTCCAGAAGGTCGAGCGGCTGGCGGTCTCGGCCCGGACAGCGGCTACTTGCTCAACCGTGATCGGCGTCGCGGCATTGCCCCAGGTGTTGCGGACAAACGTCAGCACCGCCGCGATCTCCTCGTCGTTGAGAATCGCCTTGAAGGCGGTCATCGGGGGCACGCCGCGGGCGGGATCGTAGAGGCGGCCGTTGACCTCCATCGGCCCCCAGAGCCCGTTGAGCACGCTCTTGATCAGCCGCTCCTCGCTGCCGACCACCCAGGGACTGCCCACCAGCGTCGGGTAGATCACGCCCAGCCCCTTGCCGTGCGTCTGGTGGCAGGTGCCGCAGTGGGCCTCCCGCTGGTAGATCTCGGCGCCGGCGGCATACGCCTTGCGATCGCTGCCGGCGAGGTGGGCTGGCGGCTCGAACGTCACCAGTTCCCGCTCGGCCGGGGCGACGAAGCCCCCTGCCCCGGTCTGGTCGACGTCGTACCAGAAGTGCTTCACGGTCCTGGCGGCCATCGCCACGTGGGCGACCTTCGACGCGAGCAGGCGTTCGAGCAGTGCCTCGTCGCGGACATCGTGCTGCTGATGGAGCCAGAGGGCCTCGAGCAGGTGATGGGCCTCGGTCTCGTCATCGGGATCGAAGTCTTTCATCCACTGCTTGGTGGCGGCGATCACGTCTTTCGTCGGCCGCCCGGAGAGCTCGACCCGCGTCCGGTGACGGACCCCGTTCACAGGATGCTTGAGATTCTCGAGGAGCCCGGCGATCGGCTCCCCGGCGATCGCGACCGGCTCCTGAAGCGGGCGGTCCTTGACCGTCAGCCGGAAGATCCGGCCGTGGGCGTGGTCGCGATTCGGGTCGCGGATGTTGTGCTGCATGTGGCCGATGATCACGTTCTGCCAGTCGGACA
>CALGAS010000402.1 GCA_937959175.1 uncultured bacterium
CGACGATGCGCTGGGCCAGCCCCTCGACGATGGCGGTCTTGCCGACGCCGGGCTCACCGAGCAGCACGGGGTTGTTCTTGGTGCGGCGCGCCAGGATCTGCGTCACGCGCTCGATCTCGTGGTCACGGCCGATGACCGAGTCCAGCTTGCCCTCGCGGGCGAGCTGCTGGACCCGGCCCATCGCGATCACGCTGGTTGCCCAGTCGATCACGACCGGGAAGCCGACCGCCTCGGTCGTGGGAAAGGCCCAGGAGTGCGGATTGGTGCCGAGTGTCGGGAAGACGCCCTTGAAGGGCACGACCTCCGCCAGCGAGGCGGTGCAGTTGGTGTAGGCGAGATAGCCGCGGCGGGCCGCCTCCATCACGTAGCCGCCGCCCCAGAGGTAATGAAAGGCGTTGTCGACCGAGACGGTGCCGGTGCCGTGCCGGTCGGCCAGGGCGATGCAGGTCTCGATCGCCTCCCAGGCGACCGCCTGGCCGAGTTTCTTTCCCGCGTCCCAAATCTCGCAGGCGTCGAACCGGCTCGGCAGCCGGCGGATCTGAGCCCCCGGCGTACAGCCGCCGGCCTTGGAGCCGAACAGGTCGTCGAGATGGAGTGCCTTGATCGCGTTGTGGGTACGGATTCCATGGCGGGTCGCCGCCGTCGCTAGCCGGGCCGCCTGACCGGCCTCGGCGGCATCGAAGCCCCGCTGCTCATAGGCCTTCGCCACGAGCGACTCGTGGGCGGCGGTCGGCACGACGTGGAAGGTTTCAGGCATCGGCGACCTTCTTCACCGGAACCTCGGGATTGACCTGCGCGAGCGGCTTCTCGCCCCGCATCGCCCGGATCAGGTTCTCGACCGCCGCGAGGGCCTGCCGGCCGACGCTCTCGGTGGTGCGGCTGCCGATGTGCGGGGTGACCAGGCAGTTGGGGAGGTGCAGCAGCGGATGGTCGGCCGGCGGGGGCTCGGCGTCGAGCACGTCGGTGCCGTAGCCGCGGACGCGGCCCGACTCGAGGGCGGCGGCCATGTCGGCGGTGTTGACGATCTCCCCGCGGGCGCAGTTGATCACGATCACGCCCGGCTTCATCCGGGCGATCGTCTCGGCCCGGACGAGGTCGCGGGTCTCGGCGGTGAGGTTCGTGTGGAGCGAGATGTAGTCGCTGGCCGCGAAGAGCTCGTCGAG
>CALGAS010000403.1 GCA_937959175.1 uncultured bacterium
ATACTCAATGGTCTGTCAATCGGGCTACGCTCCAGCGGGGACGGCAGGCCGTCGCTGAGGCGGGCTGGGCCTCTGCAAAATCGCCTGTTATTCGGAAAAAACAAGGAAATTCCACCGATGCGGCCTGACTTTCTCGACCGCCTCAACGAGGCCCAGCGGGCTGCGGCGATGCATGTCGAGGGACCGCTGCTGGTGCTGGCAGGGCCCGGCAGCGGCAAGACCCGAGTGGTCACCAGCCGGATCGCCAATCTGATCGCCGTCGGCGTGGCCGCGTCGGAAATCGTGGCGCTGACCTTCACCAACAAGGCTGCCGACGAGATGCGGCGGCGGGTCGCCGAGCTGGTCGGGCCGCAGCCGGTCGAGATGGGCACCTTCCACCGATTTGCGGCCCGGCTCCTCCGCCGGCAGGCCAGGCAGATCGGGCTGACGAGCGATTATTCGATCTTCGATCCGGATGACGCGACGGCCTGCCTGAAGCGGGCTGCCAAGAAACTGGGCCTCTCGCTCTCGCACACCCCGATCGACAAGGTCGCCGGGGTCATCTCCCGGGCCAAGAACGACCTGCTCACCCCTGAGTCCTTCGAGCCCCGCTGGGGACGGCCCGTGGACGACGTCGCCCGCCGAATCTGGCCGGTCTACCAGGAGATGCTCCTGGCGGCCAACGCGGTCGACTTCGATGATCTGCTGGTTCACCTGGCCCGGCTGCTGGTCGACAATCCGGATCTGCGGGCCAGTCTCGATGCCCGGCACCGGTTCATTCTGGTCGACGAGTATCAAGACACCAATGCCGTCCAGTACGCCATCATTCGGGGCCTCTCGATCGACCATCCGAATCTTGCGGTGACGGGTGATCCCGACCAGGCGATCTATGGCTGGCGGGGGGCAAGTATTCGCAACATTCTCGAGTTTGAACGAGACTATCCCTCCGCCACCGTCGTCACCCTCGAGCACAACTACCGCAGCACGGCCAACATCCTCGGCACCGCGGACCGGCTGATCGCCAACAACAGCCGCCGGAAGCCGAAGCGGCTGGTGACGACCGCTCCCCCCGGGGATCGCGTTCGGATCGTGCTCGATGCGTCGGGCCAGGATGAAGCAAACCGGATCGCCGCCGAGATCGCCGGAGCGATTGAGGCGGGGCGGCGTGGCCCGCGGGATTTCGCCATGCTCTTCCGGACGGCCGCCCTCTCGCGTTCCCTCGAGGTCGCGTTGCGGTCGGCTGGCGTGCCGTATCAGTTGGTTCGGGGGCTTGAGTTCTTCAAGCGGCGGGAGATCCGGGATGTCGTGGCCTGGCTGCGGCTGCTCCGCAATCCCCGCGACGACGAGGCGTTTCTGCGGGTCGTTAACGTCCCGGCCCGGGGCATCGGGCGGCAGTCCCTGGAGCGTCTCGCCGCATGGGCGGAGGATCATCGGATCAGCCGGCTGGCGGCAGCGGAGGTGGCCGAGAGGATCCCCGGGATGCCCAAGCGGGCCGCCCGCGAACTGGTGGCCTTTGCCCGGGTGCATGCCGAACTGGGCGAAACAGCCGGCCGGGAGCAGCGGGTGGGCGATCTCCTGGAAGCCGTCCTTGACCGCAGCGGCTACCGGCGGTTTCTCGAGGACGACGCCGAGGATGACGAGGCGGGGCTGGAACGGCTGGCCAACGTCGAGGAGTTGGTGACGGCGGCCCGCCAGTTCGACGAGGATCTGGTCGATGCGGCGTTCGCCGATGAGGGGGGCGACGCCCTGGGAGGATTTCTGGAGACCACGGCCCTGGTCGGGGATGCCGACGCCTGGGATGCCTCCGCCGAGCGGGTGGCCCTGATGACCTTCCACGCCGCCAAGGGGCTCGAGTTTCCGGTGGTCTACCTCGTTGCCATGGAGGACGGCATCCTGCCCCACGAGCGGAGCCTCGATCGCCCCGACCAACTCGAGGAGGAGCGGCGGCTCGTGTTCGTGGGGATTACGCGAGCTCGGGGAGAGGTCCATGCCAGTGCCGCCCGGATGCGGGACTACCGCGGCACCCGTCGGGTCTCCGCGCCCAGCCTGTTCCTGGCCGAGATGACCGGTTCGGAGACGGTGGTCGAAGGAGATGAGGCTCCGCCGGCGGCCGGCCGGCCAGACTTCGATCCCTTCGGCGAGGCTGTCGCGCGGAGCTGGGCCGCTGACTTCGACGACTCCGTCCAGGAACTTCCGGGGGATGCCAGGCCGCAGCTCAAGGTCTTCCGGCCCGACGGCCTGACAATGGATGCGGAAGACTCCCAGGACGACCATCCGCCGCTGGCGACCGAGAGGCCCCGGCGGTCGCGAGACCGGGCCGCCCAACGGGCCGCCGACCTGGCGATGCGGATGGCGGGCGTCGGCTCGGCGGAGTGCGCCTACGAGGCCGGGCAGCGGGTCCGGCATCCGGAATACGGGGAAGGAGTGCTCACCAAGATCAGCGGGGTCGGTGCCCGCTCCGTCGGAACGGTGGACTTCGACGGGCCGGCCGGCACGCGGAAGTTCATCCTCGGCCATGGCATGCTCGAGCCGGCAGAGTAATCACGGCCCACGGGTTTCCAGGAGCCGCCGGCTACTCCTGGCCGCTCTGGGAACGCCACCAGGCGACGGTGGCGGTCAGGCCCTCGTCGAAGTCTTGGTGGGGCTGCCAGCCCAGCAGCTCGCGGGCTCTTGAAATGTCGAGAGCCCGGCGGGGCTGGCCATCCGGCTTGGAGGTGTCCCAGGTGATCCGCCCCTCGTAGCCGCAGGCGGCCGCGATTCTGGTGACAAGATCCCGGATGGCGATCTCCTGCCCGCCTCCCAGGTTGATCGGCACGGGCTCCTCCATGACCTCGGCAGCCCGCACGATGCCCTCGGCGGCGTCGTCGACATAGAGAAACTCCCGAGTCGCCCCGCCGGTGCCCCAGCAGACGACCTCCTCGGCACCCGCCAGCCGGGCCTCCTCGCACTTCCGGATCAGGGCCGGGATCACGTGGCTCGAGGCCGGATCGAAGTTGTCAGCGGGGCCGTAGAGGTTGACCGGGACCGCCACCGCCGAGCGAAGGCCGTATTCGCGGCGATAGCCGTCGAGCATCACGAACACCGCCTTCTTGGCGACGCCATAGGGAGCATTGGTCTCCTCCGGATAGCCGTTCCAGAGGTCGTCTTCCCGAAAGGGAATCGGGGCGTGCTTCGGGTAGGCACAGACGGTGCCGGTATGGACGAACTTTTCCAGCCCGATCCGGCGGGCGTGTTCCACCAGATGCAGTCCCATCGCCATGTTGGCGTAGAAGAACCGGCCCGGGTGGGCCATGTTGGCTCCGATGCCCCCCACCTCGGCGGCCAGATGGATCACCACCTCGGGCCGAGCCGTCTCGTAGAGCCGAACGACATCGGCCTCGATCGTGAGGTCGAAGTCTCGCCGGCGGGGAACCGTGATCTGCTCGGCCGCCACGCCCCGGGCGACAAGCGTCCGGCAGACGGCACGTCCCAGAAACCCGGCCCCACCCGTGACCACAATCCGCTTCGTCGAGAGGTCGGTCATGGCGAGCAGGCGGCGGCTGAACCAGCGGAGGACTTCTCGGGGGAGCGGGGATCAGTGCCGGGAGAGGCCCACTTCGTGGCCCGCGTCGCGGAGAACCTGTTCACGGCGGGCCAGTTCCATGTCGGCATCGACCATCAGGGCGACGAGTTCATCAAACGAGACCTTCGGCTGCCAGCCGAGTTTCGTACGGGCTTTCTCGGAGCAGCCAAGCAGGAGATCAACCTCCGCCGGCCGGAAGTACCGAGGGTCGATCTCGATGAAATCGCGGTAGTCGAGATCGAGGCGACTGAAGGTCTTCTCACAGAATTCACGGACCGAGAATGTCTCGTCCGTCGAGACGACGTAGTCGTCCGGCTCTTCCTGCTGGAGCATCAGCCACATCGCCTCGACATAGTCGCCGGCAAAGCCCCAGTCACGACGGGCATCGAGGTTGCCGAGGTAGAGCTTCTTCTGCAGGCCGAGCTTGATGCGGGTGGCGGCCCGAGTGATCTTCCGGGTGACGAAGGTCTCGCCGCGGCGAGGACTCTCGTGATTGAAGAGAATCCCGCAGGAGGCGTGGAGACCGTAACTCTCCCGGTAGTTGACGGTGATCCAGTGGGAGTAGAGTTTGGCGACGCCGTAGGGGCTCCGCGGATAGAAGGGGGTGGTTTCCCGCTGGGGCGTTTCCACCACCTTGCCGTACATCTCCGACGAGGAGGCCTGGTAGAAGCGAATCTGGTAGCCGACGGCATCCTGAAAGTCACGAATCGCCTCGAGCAGCCGGAGGGTTCCCACTGCCGTCACGTCGGCGGTGTACGTGGGCTGATCGAAGCTCACCCGGACATGGCTCTGAGCCGCCAGGTTGTAGACCTCGGTGGGGCGAATCTCACGGATCAGCCGGGCCAGTCCGTTGCCGTCGGCGAGGTCGCCGTGGTGGAGGACAAGCGGCGGTGCTTCCTCGTGGATGTCGCGATAGAGATGCTCGATCCGCTGGGTGCCAAACGTGCTGGAGCGGCGGACGAGGCCGTGGACTTCATAGCCCTTCTCGAGGAGCAGTTCGGCGAGGTACGACCCATCCTGCCCTGTGATGCCGGTGACCAGAGCGCGTTTGGAGCGGGGAGGCATTCGTGGGATCCTACGGGGATATCAGTCGATGGCGGCCGATTCGGTCGCGGGGGCTTCCGCCGAATCATCCGGGAGCGGTGGCGGAGCGGAAGAAGGATCGCCAGTCGCCAGGGCGGCGTCAAGGGCAGGCACGAGCTGGGCAATAAAGCTCTCGCACTCGACCATCGACTGGCTGGGGCCGATCCGGGTCTGATCCGCGATGGCATAGAGTTTGTAGACCGCCGACTCTCCCGCCAGGGCGATTCTCGCGATCTGCGGAGCCACCCATTCCAGGCCGCCGTCGGGTGTCTCTCCCGGGATGCCGTAGGTCCAGAAGATGCGGAGGGTCTGATCGGACTTCACGAAGGTGCCGGTGAAGACCTCCGCCACCCGGCCTTCCCCAAGTTTGACCGTGACGCGATGCTCGCTCTCACCGATCTCGAAGCCGGCTCCCGGGTAGCAGCGATCGGGCGTGTGGGCCGAGGCGTCGTAGGGCAGCGCGCAGACGACAAAGGTCGAGATTCGGGCCTTCGACTTGTCGTTGCGGTAGAGCCTGGAGACATGGCCGACCGCGCCGGCCGCCTTGAGCTCCTTGGGATCGCCTGGCAACTCCCGCTCCGACCGCCAGTCACCGAACTCCTCGGGGAACCGCTCCTCCAGGAGCACGGCCGCCCGCTCGACATCTTCGCGGGAAACCTTCCGCCACCGCTCCGACCATCTCCCCTGGACGACCGTCACCCCGGCAAGCATCACCACGGCGGCAGCCAGTACGGC
>CALGAS010000404.1 GCA_937959175.1 uncultured bacterium
CGCATTTCCGGCAGTTCCAGATCGACTCGAGCGTGGCCTTCAACCATTGGTGGCGGGAAGAACTCAATCGCCGCGTCGGCAGGCCGATCGCGGTCTCCTGCAACAACGGGGCCCGCCGTTGGACCCCGATCGAACTCGCCTTCGACTATTGCATCGGAGAACTCCGCCGCAATCACGCCACACCAGCCCGCCTCTATGCGGTGATGCAGACCGCCCGCAGCCAAGGCCGCACGCAGTCGGTCACGATGCCCCTCGACGGCAACGACACGCCCGAATCGGCCGGCTGGGTCGCCGTCACCCGCCGCACGATCGCCACGATGTACGCCCTCGGCAGCCACATCGAAATGCCCTGGGACACGTTTCTGCCGGCCCCTTCCCACCGCCGGTATTTCGGCAGGCCCGAAAACTATGCCGACCTCACCGCCTTTGTCCGCGGCATTGCCGACCACCTCGACGGGCACAGCGAGGCCTTCGCCGGCGGTTGCGGCGTGGTTGACAAGCGCTGGGAGCGGCCGCTGCCGGTCAGCCTGCCGGCTTCCGACGGGGTCTTTGGGACCATCCGGACCCGGCCGGGCGATGACGACGCCCCGCCGGTGATGCACCTTATCGACTGGCGAGAGACCCCCGAGCCGTTCGTGCTGACGGTCGATCGGCCGGCCTTCTTCGGCGCCGCCGGCCTGACCGCCCGGCTGCTTCGGCCGGTCGTTCCGGTCGTTCCCGAGGACCACGCCGCGGCCTTCGACAGCGGTGACTATTCCGGCCTCGTCGAAACGACCAGCCTCTCCATCGACCCAAACGGCCAACTCCGCCTGCCGTCGCTGCACCCCTGGGGTGTGATCATTTTCGAGAAGTTGCCGTAAGAAAAAGCTCTCCCGGCACACCGGCTGGAACTGCGTGGAGCAACGGGGGCCACCACCTGCTTCTGATCGACCTGCCCGGCGGGCGGTTCGGCAGCGACTCGATCACCCTCGTCGCCTTGATCGAGCCTGCGATCAAGCGCTCCCCGCCGCGTGAGTCCGACGGTGGACGCGGTGGCGGTATACTGCCTGATGCGATGCGGCCACGAGCAGCAGGAGTTCGGATCACATGAGCGGCACCTCTCGTCGTCGATTCATCGCTGCCACAGCCACGGGGGCGACCGCAGTTGCCGCGGCTGCGGGAGCCGCGGATGCCGGGGGCTCGGATCCAGGCCTGTGCACGGAGCCCGCCCGGGCAGTGCCGCTGAACGCGGATGCCGATGTCATCGTCTGCGGCGCAGGACCGGCGGGCGTCACGGCAGCTCTGACGGCGGCACGGACGGGCGCCAAGGTGCGGCTTTTCGAGGCACACGGCGCGCTCGGTGGCGTATGGACCAACTCGCTGCTCGGCTACCTTCTCGATTTCGACAAGCCGGGTTTCAACCAGGAACTCGTCCGGCGGCTGCGGGAACGAGATGCCATCAGCGGAGAAGGCATGAATGGCCTCAGCTATCAGCCTGAAGAAATGAAGCTGCTGCTGGAGGAACTCTGCGGCGACGCCGGGGTGACGGTGCAACTCCACACCCGGATCGCCGCCGCCCAGCGGGAAGGGCGTGTTTTACGGACGGTCCTCACCGAATCCAAGTCTGGCCGCCAGGCGTGGCGGGCCCCTGTGTTCATCGACACCACCGGCGATGGGGACCTCGGTGCCTTGGCCGGCTGCGAGTTTGAGATCGGCAAAGACGCAGCGTGCCCCTGCCAGCCCATGACCATGTACGCGCTGCTCGTGGTCAAGGATGTCTCGGCGCTGGCCGGCCTGATCCATGGCGTAGGAAACAACGGGCGGCACGTCGGCCCCAAGTCGTTTCGCGACGAGCTCGCCCGCGCCGGAGTAAGGCCGAGCTACGGTGGGGCCTGCATGTTTCCGGTTCACGGCAATCTGGTGCTGCTGATGGCGAACCACGAATATGGAATCAATGCCACCGACGCGGCGCAAGTCACCAAGGCCACGCTGCGGGCGCGGAGCGAGGTGCACCGAATTGTGCGGGGCCTGCGGACGCTGGGCGGCCCATGGGAGGGCGTGCAGATCGCCGCGACACCCGAGCAGATCGGCATTCGCGACGGGCGGCGGATCAAGGGGCGGTATTTCATGACGCAGGAGGATCTCGTCACGGGGGCTCGGCAGGATGACGCGGTGGTGCGGGCCACCTTCCCGGTGGATATCCATGCCCTCACCGCCGAAGACAACAAGCAAGCGGCCTATCACAGCGCGGGCGTGAAGATGCAGCCCTACGACATTCCGCTTCGCGCTCTGATCGCCCGCGATGTCGACGGCCTCATGATGGCGGGCCGCTGCATCAGCGGCGACTTCATCGCTCACGCCAGCTACCGTGTGACAGGCAACGCCGTCGCGATGGGCGAAGCGGCCGGAGCGACCGCCGCTGTGGCAGCATCACGTGCCATGCCTCCTCACGACGTCCCGTGGAGCGAGGTTCGGGCCGTGCTTGCAAAGGTGCGGTCATAAAGGGACGGGATGGCCCACTCGAGGCTCGCACGCGGAGCGATGGCCAGAGCCGCCGCGTGCGGCCCGCTTGCTTCCGATGGTGCAGATTGTCGACGGCAGTCGAAAACGGCGGCGCGGGGACCGTGTCAAGGGGCTCTCCATGCCGGTATCCGACGCCGAGGCGATCGGGAGAATAAACCGGCATCTCATCGAGTCATGCCGCCGGGATCTCGATGAACGAACCAAAGACCGATCCCCCGCCTGGTGACCGGCGGATGCTTGCTGGCGAGCTGGATGCCGTCGTATACTTTGCGGGCATGTGAAGCGGCTCGGGAGAAGTGACCATGAGAGCGATGCCCGTCTCCTGGGCCGCCATGCTGGCCGGACTCTTGCCCGTCATGACCGCAACGGCCGAGCAGCCGTCCGCGCCGCAGCAC
>CALGAS010000405.1 GCA_937959175.1 uncultured bacterium
ATGCCGAGAGCGAGCCAGCATCGAGCGAGCGGAAGGCAGGCGGGCACCGATCCGCGGAGGCGGATTGGTCGTGAAGTGAGCGTCCGGGCGACACGGCACGGGCTCGCCCCGAGCCTGCGGGAGGAGCCGTTGTCGCAAAGTGATTTGGTGGTGATCGCGGATTGGGCGGGCTGGTGGTGAACGGTTCTCCGGGCTTCCGGGGGCATCTCTCGCCCAACGGCCCGCCGTCCCCCCGGCTCGCGCCGGGGGGCTTTTATTGCATACGGTTCTGCCACCTCACCTGCACAAGGAGGGGAGCTGGGTGGCTGGCGGCCGCTTGAGGAGCTTTTGGGAATCGTGACCAGCGGAGGGCCCAGCGAAGCCATCTCGCCTGTGCCACTCCGCAAGAGGCCACGGAACGGATTCCCACCGCGACGAAACGGCCGTCAGCCCCCCGGCGGCGATTGGTTGTTGACGCGGATTGGGCGGGCTGGTGGTGAACGATTCTCCGGGCTTCCGGGGGCATCTCTCGCCCAACGGCCCGCCGTCCCCCCGGCTCGCGCCGGGGGGCTTTTATGGGGTTGGATCGGGGAGCGGGGTAGACTCGCGGTACCCCTGGACGTCCGCCCGCCATGAACCCACTCCTCGACGCTGCCGGATCGACCGCTGCAATGACGGGCGGCGAAGCGGCTCCCCGTGGTCCTTTCCAGGGCTACCGTGCAGCCGCGGGAAGTTACGACGAACTCTTCGGTGCCGACGGCAGCCTGCGGCCCCACTGGCAGCGGCTGGGCGATTTGCTCGGGTCGTGGCAGCCAGCCGAGCTCGCCGATCGCTGGGAGCAGGCCCGCAAGCTGATCCGCGACAACGGCGTCACCTACAACGTCCATGACGACGCGGCGAGCGAGCAGCGGCCCTGGGTGCTCGATCCGATTCCGTTGGTGATCGCCCAGGCCGACTGGGCCCGGCTGGAGGTGGGGGTGAATCAGCGGGCCCGGGTGCTCGACGCCCTGCTGGCCGACCTCTACGGCCCCCAGCACGTGCTCCGCGAAGGGATCGTGCCGCCGGAGCTCGTCTTCGCGAACCCGGGCTTTCTGCGGTGCTGCCATGGCATCGTGCCGCAGGGAAGCCGCTGGCTCCATCTCCACGCGGCGGTCGTGGTGCGGAACCCCGACGGCAAGTGGATGGCCCTCGGCGATCGGACGGGCGTGCCGCAGGGGCTCGGCTATGCCCTTGAAAACCGGCTGGCCGTCTCGCGGCTCCTGCCCGACGCGTTCCAGGAATGCCACGTCGAACGGCTGGCGCCGTTTTTCATCGCGTTGCGGGCGCTGCTGCGGAGTCTGGTCGACGGCCGTGACACGCCAAGCGTGGCCCTGCAGAGCCCCGGGCCCTCGAGCGCCACCTATTTCGAAGACGCCTACCTCGCCCGCTACCTCGGCTTTCCGCTGGTCGAAGGGGGCGACCTCACCGTTCGCAATGACCGGCTCAACCTCAAGACGCTCGGCGGACTCGTGCCGCTCGATGTGCTCCTGCGGCGGGTACCCGACCGGCTCTGCGATCCGCTGGAGCTCGACGGCACGGCCCTCGAAGGCACGCCCGGGCTCGTGCAGGCGGTTCGCTGCGGCAAGGCGGTGATGGCCAATGCGATCGGCAGCGGGCTGGTCGAGTCGCCCGGCTTCGCCGAGTTCCTGCCGGCGGTCTCCCGGCGGCTGCTCGGCGAGGATCTGCTGCTCCCCTCGCCCCCCTCCCGGTGGTGCGGCATTCCGGCCAATCTCGATCACGTCTTGCACACGCTCGACAACTGCGTGCTCGAGCCGGTGGTGCCGCGGCGAGGCATGAAGCGGTTTGTGCCCTCGCTGCTCGACGCCCGGGCCCGAGGCCGGCTGATCGACGAGATCCGGGCTCGGCCCGCCGACTGGGTGGGGCGGGAACGGGTGGAGCGGTCGGTGGCACCCTGCTGGCACGAGGGCCGAATCAGTTCGGCGTCGGTCTTGCTGCGGTGCTTCGCCGTCGCCGTGCCCGGCGGCTATCAGACGATGCGGGGCGGCCTGGCCCGGATGAGCGTCGGCCGGGTCTCGGGCGAGGAACTGCTCCTCTCGAGCCAGGGCTCGAAGGACGTCTGGGTCTTGTCGGCCGGGCCGGTGCAGCAGGTCTCGCTCTTGCGGCGGCCCGGGCAGCCCCTGCCGCTGCGACGGAGCGGCTACGACCTGCCGAGCCGGGTGGCCGACCATCTCCATTGGCTGGGTCGGCATGCGGAGCGGGCCGAAGGCACCGCCCGGCTGCTGCGCACCATCGCCAGTCGGCTCACCGCCGAGGCCAATGACGAGGCGGCGATCGAGGCCGCGATCATGATGGCGGCCGCCGGCAGTGAGGGAGTGGAGCGAGCGGAGTGGCTCGAGCCCGGCCGCCCCGGCACGCTCCGGGAGATCCAGGCCGAGGTCCACTCATTGGCCTACGACGGGAGCCGGAGCGGCAGCGTGCAGGAGGAGATCGACCGGCTCTGGAAGACCGCCTCGGTCGTTCGCGACCGGATCTCGATCGACTCCTGGAAGGTGCTCTCCCGGGTGCGGCGGGACTGCCTGGCGGGCCGGCCGGCCGTGGCCGCCCCCTTTGGTGGCCGCGGGGCCGATGTCCTGGCCCACCTCGACACCCTGATCTTCGACCTGGCCGCCTTCGCCGGGCTTGGCACCGAGAGCATGACGCGGGGGCCGGGCTGGCGGTTTCTCGACATGGGCCGCCGGATCGAGCGGGCGGCGGGGCTGGTGCGGGTCTTGGAGGCCACGCTCGTGCCGCCGCAGCCTGCGGCCGAGCCGGCTGATGCCGCTCAAAGGAT
>CALGAS010000406.1 GCA_937959175.1 uncultured bacterium
CCCAATCCTTGACCCGCTGCGTAGGAGGAGGAAATCATGGATAGTTCAAGGGGCCCGCGATCCGCGTCCAGCGCGGCCGGAGGGAATATGCAGCACGCTGGGTCACTCCGCCGGAGCCGCCGAATCGAACGAGGATTGCTCGCTGTCGTCTCGGTGGCTGTCGCTTCGATAGCGGTCGTCGGTGGCTCCGCCCGGGTCGCGTTGGCCGCATCGCCCGAACTCCGGGCCACCTGGCTGACCACGACCGCCTCGGACGACCTCTTGTCGTCCAACATCGCCACCACGATGGCCTCGCTGCGGCAGGTCGGGCTCAACACGGTCTACGTCGAGGCCTGGAAGAACGGCTACACCAACTTCAACTCGCCGACCCTGGCGACCTTCATCAACGGCTCCTCGCTCAACCCGTCGCTGGGTGGCCGGATCCTGCTCCAGGAATCGGGCACCGCCGCCGCCAACGCGGGCCTGGTGCACGGGGCCTGGTTTGAGTACGGCCTGATGGCCCAGTTCATCGGATCGGGCGGCACACCGAGCAATCCGCTGGCCGTCAAGGCCCGCACCAACGGCTGGCTGCTGCAGGACGCGGCCGGCAACTACGCCAACTCGAGCAACAACTTCGCCTGGATGAACCCGCTGGTTCCCGAGGTCCGCAATCTCGTCAAGGGAATCGTGGTCGATGCGATCGACCAGTTCAATCTTCAGGTCGTGCAGTTCGACGACCACCTCGCCTGGCCGGTGCAGTTTGGCTACGACGACTACACCCGCAACGCCTACCGGGCCGAGACCGGCCGCAATCTGCCCAACAACTACGCCGACTCGCGGTTCGTCGCCTGGCGGCAGGGCAAGATGCAGGAGTTTGTCACCGAACTGGTGGGGGCGATCCGGGCGGCCGATCCGGAGGTCGTCGTCTCGCTCTCCCCGTCGGTCGCCGGCTTCAGTGCGGCCAACTACCTCACCAAGTGGCCCGACTACATGGCGGCGGGCCTGCTCGACGAGGTGGTGCCCCAGGTCTACCGCTCGACCTACTCGTCGTTCGCCAGCGAATGGGTCAATCAGATCAGCGCCGTCGGCGGCACCGAGGAGATGGCCGGCGGGCTGCGGCTGTTGGGCTCAGGCGCGGCCACGCCCTGGAGCGACCTCGAGCGGATGATCGACGACACCCGCGAAGACAACGCTTTGGGCCATTCGATCTGGTATAGCGAGGGCGTTTCGAACTCCGGCTCCTACAACCCGTCGGCCAACTACAACAGCCAGCTGACGGCCTACTACGACGTGGCCGGCACCGGCGCGGCGGCCAATCCCCACTTCACCACCGTTCGTTGGGCCGGGGCCGACGGGCTCGGGGGCAGCGGCACCTGGAGCGTGTCGGCGGCGACCTGGAAGGACCGCTCTCCGATCTGGGTCCGCGATGCCCGCGGGATCTTCGACGGCAGCGGCGGCACGGTGACCGTCTCGGGCACGCTCTTGGCCGGCGGCGGCCTCGAGTTTGCCGCCGACGGCTACACCCTCTCCGGCGGGACGGTCCAACTTTCGGGCTTCGAGCGGGCAGACAACACGATTTCCGTGGCGGCTGCAGCCTCGACCACCATCAACACGCGGCTGATCGGCACCGCCGGGCTGCGAAAGGCGGGGCAGGGCACGCTCGTGCTGACCGGCCCCAACGGCAGCCTGATGGGGGGCGTCGACGTAGCCGCCGGCACGCTCCGGCTGACGCAGTCGCTGGCCGCCGGCGGCGGCACGTTTTCCGTCGCCTCCGGGGCCCGGCTCGTCGTCGATCCCGGCGTGGCCCTGCGTGCGTCGGGGGTGACGCTCTCGGGCGGCACGCTCGAGGCCTCGGTGCTCTCGCTGGCCACCACCGGCATCGCCTCGCTGACGGTCGAGGATGGTGCGATCGCCGGGAGCCCGGTGATGACCGTGGCTGCGGGCGGCCGCATGACGCTTCCGGTCGAGCGGCGGCTGGAGGTCGGGCTCTCAGGCCTCGTGGTCGGCGAATCGGCCGGCGGCCTGATCGACCTCGGCAGCGGCCAGGTGACGATCGCGGCCGGTGGGATCTCGGCGGCCGATCTGCGAACGGATATCGCTGCCGGCCGCAATGGCGGCAGTTGGGACGGCAGCGGAGGGATCACCTCGGCGGCGGCCGCCGCGTCGGGCGGCTCCCGCGGCGTCGGCTACACGACCGCGGGCGACGGCTCGCTGCTGGTCTCATTCGCGGCCTTTGGCGACACCGACCTGAGCGGCCAGGTGAATGTCTTTGATCTCCTCGGCATTGACTCAGCCGGTGTCTTCGGCACGGGGCAGGCGAGCGACTGGAGCCAGGGCGACTTCAACTACGACGGCGTCGCGAACGTCTTCGATCTGCTCGCGATCGATACCGGCGGGGCCTACGGCCAGGGGAGTTACTTCCCAACATCGCCCGCTGCGGCCGTTGTGGCAACCGTTCCGGAGCCGAGCGGGCTGGCGGTTGCCAGCGTGCTGCTGGCTGCCGCGGCGTTTTGCTGGCATCGGCGGCGGTGAGACCCGCGTCTTCAACCGCCTGGCACGGTCACCGATCTGGTCAGGCAGCGACCGGGTGACGATCCGCATCAGCCTGGTGTTCGCGAGCGGCACATCGCCGGAGCACCAGGCCGATCCCGATCAATGCCGCCGCAGCCGTCAGCCCGATCGCTGGTTCCGGCACGACCACGACCTCGAGGCTTCCCTCCTGGAAGTAGGCCGAGACGCCGTCGCCGAGGTCGTAGGCGTTTTGCGCGTTGAGGTTGTCGAGATTAGCCGTGTCGACCGCGCCTGAGACAAGCGTGTAGGTGCCCAACGC
>CALGAS010000407.1 GCA_937959175.1 uncultured bacterium
GGCTCGAGTCTCCCGGCCAGCCGCCGCGGGAAACTGCCCGGCCCGGGCCATCGCTGCGGCCACCCGCGGCCCGGTCAGCACGTAGGCGCTCACCGAGGCCAGCAGCGTCAGGCCGATCGCCACCGAGAGCGGCTCGGCTACCCCCGGGCCCACCAGCCGCTCCGCGGCGAGCTGGGCGATCGGCGCGACCGCGTCGAGGCCCCGCTCGGCGACGATCCCCCGAATCGCATCGGCCGGCAGCGCCAGGGCGTAGGCAAGGTTGACCGCGAGGTAGAGGAGCGTAACGAGGCCCGTGCCAAGGAGAATCGCGCGGGGCACGTTGCGTCGCGGCCGGGCCACCTCGCCTGCCACATAAGCGGCGGCGTTCCAGCCGGTGTAGGCGTAGGAGATGTAGACCAGCGACGAGGCCATTGCCACGGCCAGGCTCGGCGTGACGGGGGGCCGGTCCGCGAGATGCTCCCAGCGGCCCCAGCCCAGTGCCAGCCCGGCGACGGCCAGTGTCACCAGAAATACGAGCTTGGCAATCGTCATCACTCCCTGCGCCCGAATCGTCGATCGCCGGCCCAGGCAATGGATCACCGCCAGCCCTACGATCACCGCGGTGGCCAGCCCCAGCTCCGCGGTGGCGGCTGCCGCGTCGAGCCGCAGCGGCACGAGCAGGTACTTCGCCGCTGCCGCCGCCGAGGCAGCGATCGGCCCGCCGAAGCCGATCAGGAACGAGACCCAGCCGGAGAGAAACCCCGCCAGCGGCCCGTAGGCCTCCCGCAGGTAGACGTAGTCGCCGCCGCTCTCAGGCAGGGCCGCGGCGAGTTCCGCAAGCGAGACCGCCCCGCACGCGGCCAGCACGCCGCCGACCACCCAGAGGCCGAGCATCACCTGGTTGCTGCCGGTGAAATACACGGTGAAGCCGCTGGTGGTCAGCACGCCGGTGCCGATCATGCTCGAGACGACGACGAACACCGCGGTCGCGAGGCCGAAGGACGGCGGGCTGGCGGGACCGGCCCGGGTGGCCGCTTGCTCCGGCGCTCCCGCCGGCAGCTCGCCACCGGCCGCGCTCATGCCGCCGGCCGGCGCCGGGCCGCCCGCCGGACCAGCTCATCGGCGATCACGCCGGCCAGGATCACGCCCCCGATGATGGCAAACTCGACGTTCTGATACCGCGGATGGACGAGGTTGATCATGTTCGAGAGCACGACCATCAGGGCCGAGCCGACCAGCAGGCCGAGGATCGACCCCTCGCCCCCCCGCAGCGAGCAGCCGCCGAGCACCGCCGCCGCGATCGCGTAGAGCTCGTAGAAGTTGCCGAAGTCGCTTGGCTGGGCGGCGTTGATGTCGAGCACGAAGAGCATCCCACCGAGGGCCGCCAGCGTGCTCGAGATCACGTAGGCCAGCAGCTTCATCCGGCCGGTGTCGATGCCGGAGTAGCGGGCCGCCTGCTCATTGCGGCCGAGCGCCAGGAGATACCGCCCCCAGACGGTGCGGTTCAAGAAGACCGCCGCGGCCACCGCGATCACCAGGAAGATCAGCGTCGTGGCCGGCAGCTCGAACCCCCCCTCCCCAAACAGCGGAAGCCGTGCCGTCGCCAGCGACCGCAGTCCCTTGAAGCCGGTGCCAAAGCCTTGCGACTGGTCCTGGGTGAGCCCGCGGGCAACGCCCCGATAGACGAGCAGGCCGCAGAGGGTGACCACGAAGGGCTGGAGGCCGAGCTTCGTGACCAACAGCCCGTGCACCAGGCCGATCACCGCTCCGAGGCCGAGCACGAAGCCGACCGCCGCCGGCACGCTCCAGCCGTGCGTCGTCAGCAGCCAGGGCAGGAGCACGCCCACCAGGCAGACGACCGAGCCGATCGAGAGGTCGATCCCGCCGGTGATGATCACGAAGGCGACGCCGATCGAGAGCAGGCCAAACAGCGCCGTCCGGTGAACGATGTTCTCGAGGTTGCCGACCTTGAGGAAGTTGTCGCTGGCCAGGGCCGTGTAAAGACAGACGGCCGCCAGCAGGCCGATGATCCCCAGGATCTTCGGCGAGACCAGCCCCGTCAGGGCCCGCCAGGCCGCCGGCCGGTCGCTCGTTGGTGCCGCCTCGTTCATGCCGTCATCCTCTCCGCCACGCCGCCGGCCGCCAACCGCATCACGTTCTCCTCGCTGAGCTCATCCCGGGAGAGCATCCCCGCCAGCCGCCCTTCGTGCATCACGAACGCCCGGTCGGAAAGCGACAGAATCTCCTCCATCTCGCTCGACACGAAGAGCACCGCCAGCCCCTCGCCGGCCAGCCGGTGGACGAGGTCGTAAATCTCCGCCTTGGCCCCGACATCGATCCCGCGGGTCGGCTCATCGAGCAGGAGCACCCGCGGCCGCATCGCCAGCCACTTGGCGAGCACGACCTTCTGCTGATTGCCGCCGGAGAGGAATCGCACGGTCTGGCGGTCGCCGGGGGTCCGGATTCCCAGGGCGGCGATCATCTCCCGGGCCAGCCGCCGCTCGGCGGCGGCATCGATGAAGCCGGCCCGGCTCTCGGGCCAGAGGACCGCCAGCGACATGTTCTCCCGGACCGCCATCTCGAGGATGAGCCCCTGCTCCTTGCGGTCTTCGGGCACCAGCGCCAGCCCGGCCCGAATCGCCGCGATCGGATTCCGGGGCGTGACCGGCCGCCCCGCCACCGCGACGCTCCCGGCCACCGCCGGTGTGATCCCGAAGAGCGTTGCCAGAAGTTCCGTCCGGCCGGCCCCGACGAGCCCTGCGATTCCGACGATCTCGCCGGCTCGAACCTCGAGCGAGACGGGGTGAGCCGGGTGGGCCGGCGTCCGCAGGTCGCGGGCGGCCAGCACGACCTCCCCCGGCGGATGACTCGGCCGGCGGGCCAGCCGGTCGATGTCGCGACCGACCATCATCCGGATCATCCGATCGTGCTCGATCTCGGCCCGGTCGGCGATCTCACCCGCATTCTTGCCGTCGCGAAGCACCACCACCCGGTCCGCGAGTTCCCTGACCTCGCCGAGCCGGTGGGAGATCCAGATCACGCTCACGCCCCGGCTGCGGAGATCCTTGACCACCCCGAAGAGCGTCTCCGTCTCGCGAGTCGAGAGGGAGCTAGTCGGCTCGTCCATGATCAGAAGCCGGGCCTGCGTGGAGAGCGCCTTGGCGATCTCGACAAGCTGCTGGCGGCCGATCGGCAACTGGTCGAGCGGTGTGGCCGGGTCAATGTCGAGGCCGACCATCTCGAGCCAATGGGCCGCCTCGCGGTGCATTGCCGCCAGGTCGAGAAATCCCGCCCGCCGGGGCTCGCGGCCGAGAAAGATGTTGCCGGCCAGATCGAGGTTGTCGGCCAGGTTGAGCTCCTGGTGGATCAACGCGATGCCCAGCTCGAGGGCATCCTCAACACCTCGCAGGCGGACGGCCGCTCCATCGACAAGCATCGTCCCGGCGTCGGGGGACTGGACACCGGCGAGGATCTTGAGGAGCGTCGACTTGCCGGCGCCGTTCTCACCGATCAGGGCGAGCACCTCGCCCGGAGCGACCGCCAGCGAGACGTCGTCGAGGGCCCGGACGCCCGGAAACCGCTTCGAGATCCCCCGAACCTCGACCAGCGGCGGCATCGCGCCGCTCACTTCGCCGCCGGCCCGGCCAGCCGCCCGGCCCGCTCGAGGGCTTCGAGGATCAGGGGCGGGTTGTATTCAAACAGCCCGACCATCGCCGCCACGTCGGGATGCCGGAGGAGGGCGTCTTCGGCGTTGGCCTTGGCCTTGGCCCGGTCGAACTGGTCGGTCATCGTGCCGAGAATCAGATACTTGCCGTCGTCGCTGGCCAGTTCGGACCCGGGGTCGTCGCGGCGGGCGGGGTCGGGATCGCGGCCGAGGATGCCGTCGATGCAGCCCTGCCGCCGCCGCTGGGAGTTGTCCTGATCGAGCCGGCCGATGAAGACCATCACCTTGCCGCCCTCGGGCAACGCGTCGCGGACGAGCTTGCCGCAGAGCATCCCGGCCTCGTAGTTGTCCATCCCGATGTAGACCCGGCGGGGCGAATCGGGCGCGTCGCTGTCGTGGGTAATCAGATTTGTGGCGGCGGCCGCCTTGGCGAGCACCTCCCCCTGGTTGGCCGGATTGATCGGGCTGATGGCGATCCCGGCAGTGCCCCGGGTGAGCACGTCTTCGATCTTGCGGGTCTGGTCGGTGATCGAGGCCGGCATGATCACCGTCACGTTCACGCCCAGATCGGCCGCGGCCTTCTCGGCCCCCGCCTTGCCGATCGTCCAGAAGTCGGCGACGCCGTTGGTGATGAAGGCGTATTCCGGCCCGGTCGTGGCCGGTGGCGCTCCGCCATCCGCGAGCAGGCTCTCAACCTCCTCCCGAAACGCCGCCACCGGCACCACTTCCGCTCCGGCAAACTCGGGCCGCGAATCATCGGCCAGGACGACCCGGGCCGGGATGTTGATGAACGTGCTCTCGGGAATGACGTCGGTCTTCCCTTCCTGGAGGGCATGGAGCGTCTCGATGCTCCGGTAGCCGTACCGGAACGGATGCTGGACGACCGTGCCGACCACCGTCCCGTTGGCGATCCCCTCGAGCGTCGCGGCCGCCTCGTCGAAGGCGATCACCTTGACCGGTGGCAGTTGTTGCCGGCTGCCGGCACCGTCGCCCTTCCCGCAGCCAGCCACCAGAATCGCCGTCAGCACTGCGGCAGCAAGGCCGAGCCAACCACGATGTCTCGACGACGGGTACATGATGGCCGTGGATCCGGCTGAGGAGATCTGCTGTTGAATCGGCAAGAGTCTACCCCGCCGGCAACAGCCCCTCAACGCGGCTGCCACTGCCGCTGAGTGCCGCGGAGTTGCCGATTCCGACATCGTTCTCGAGGGGAATGCAGAGGCATCGCCTGCTCCCAGCCGTCGGCATACGACCGCAGCGGGGCGTGGCTGTGGGGTGACGACGGTGCCGCGGCCGGTCGAGGTGATATCTTGACGGCTTCCCACGAGAGCCCCGCCGAGGAACTCCGCCAATGACCGATCATGCGATCCGCTGCCGCTTCTACTCCCAGGAAGATCTGCTCCGGGCCGGCTGCCTCGACATGCGGCTGGCGATGGAGGCGGCCCGCGATGCGATCACCGCCTTCGAGGCGGGAGACGTGATCTTCCCCGAGAAGATCGTGCAGATCTTCAACCAGGAGACGCAGGAGCGGATCAACTGCCTGCCCGCCACCTTCCGTAGCCGCAAGCTCTGCGGGATGAAGTGGGTGAGCGTCTTCCCGCCGAATCCGGTCCGCCACGGGCTCCAGAACCTCTCGGCGGTGATCATCCTCTCCGAGATCGAGCACGGCTTCCCGGTCGCCTTCATGGAGGGCACGCTCTGCTCCAACATCCGCGTCGGGGCGATGGGGGGACTGGCGGCGTCCTATCTGGCCCGGCCCGATTCCCGGACGATCGGCTTCATCGGGGCCGGCGAGCAGGCCAAGATGCACCTGATCGCCATGAAGACCGCCGTGCCGAGCCTGGAGCGGTGCCTGGTGGCCGCCAAGGAGCCCGCCGAAGAGGAGCAGTTCGTCCGCGAGATGAGCCCGGTCATTCCCGGTATGGAGATTCGGGGCACCGGCAGCGACCTGGCGGCGGCCACCTCCGAGGCCGACATCATCGTCACCGCCACCAGCGCCCAGGCGCCGCTCTTGAAGGCTGCCTGGATGAAGCCGGGAGCCTTCTACAGCCACGTGGGCGGCTGGGAGGATGAATACGCCGTCGCCAAGGCCTGCCAAAAGATCGTCTGCGACGACTGGGAGACGGTCAAGCACCGCACCCAGACCCTCAGCCGAATGTACAAGGACGGCGAACTCACCGACGTGGGCGTCCATGCCAACATCGGCGACCTCGTGGCCGGCCGCAAGCCGGGCCGGGAGAGCCCCGCCGAGCGGATCTACTTCAATGCGGTCGGCCTCGCCTACGTCGACATCGGGATCGCCCGGGCGATGGAGGAGCGGGCCCGGACGGCCGGCGTGGGGAGCGTGCTGACCCTGCAAGAACGGATGATCTTCGAGCACCCGGAACTGGCCGAGTGGGTCCGCCTCTGAGCCCGCCCGCTGCAGGGCTCTGGAAGCCCGGCTCAGCCGACGACGCCCTTCTGCTCCAAGAGGCCGAGCACCGCCTCGACGCTCCTGGCCAGCGGCCACTCATGCGATGGGATCACCAGGTCCGGCTCGGCCGGCGGCTCGTAGGGAGCGGTCACGCCGGGGAAGTCGGTGATCTCGCCGGCGTCGGCCTTGGCATAGGCACCGCTGGTATCCCGCTGGCGGCAGACCTCGACCGGGGCCGCCAGGTGGACCACCAGAAACCGCTCCCGGCCGATCCGCTCGGCCACCTTCTCCCGAACCGCCGCGTCCGGCGCGACGAAGGCCGCCACCGCGATGATCCCCGCATCATTGAAGAGCCGGGCCACCTCGGCGCTGCGGCGGAGGTTCTCGCTCCGCTCGTCGGCCGAGAAGCCGAGGTCGCGGGAGATGCCCTGCCGCATCCCCTGGCCGTCGAGCACGGTGACGGCGTGGCCGGCGTCGAAGAGCTGCCGCTCGACCGCCCGAGCCAGCGAGGTCTTGCCCGAGCCGGGCAGGCCCGTCAGCAAAACGGTCACCGGCGATTGGCCGAACCGGCTCGCCCGCTCCGCGGCGGTCACCTCGCCGGCGGCCGCGGCCTCCTCGGCCACCGCCGGCTCGTCCTCCCAGTGGTCGCGGCGGCCGTCGGCAGGCTCGCGATCGAGGATCATCCCGGCGGCGACCGTCGCGTTGGTCAGCCGGTCGATCATGATGAAGCCGCCGGTCCCCCGGTTGCGACGGTACGCATCGAAGGCCACCGGGGCGGTGAGCGTGATTCCGCAGCGGCCGATCTCGTTCAAGGCCAGCGTCGGCGCCGGCTCACGGTGGAGCGAGTTGATGTCGACCCGATACCGCAGCGCCGAGATCTTCCCCGGCACCAGCTTCGTCGTCTGCTTGAAGAGATACTCCTTGCCCGGCACGAGGGCCTCCTCGGCCATCCAGACGACCATCGCGTCGAACTTCTGATCGACCTTGGGCACATTGCCGGGGCGGACGAGCATGTCGCCGCGGCTGGAGTCGATCTCGTCCTCGAGGGTGAGCGTCACCGAGAGGGGCGCATAGGCCTCCTCCAGCTCGCCGTCGAAGGTCACAATCTGCTTGACGCGGCTCTTCTTCCGCGAGGGGAGCGAGATGATCTCGTCGCCCGTGCGAATGATCCCGCTGGCCACCGTGCCGGCGAAGCCGCGGAAGTCGAGGTTGGGCCGCAGCACGTACTGGACCGGAAACCGGAAGTCCTCCATGTTGCGGTCGGAGCCGATGTAGACCGTCTCCAACAGCGGCACCAGCGGTGAGCCGGTGTACCAGGCCATGTTCGGGCTGGGGGCGACGACGTTGTCTCCCTTGAGGGCCGAGATCGGCATGAAGTGGACATCCGGCAGCTCGAGGCGGCTGGCGAAGTCGATATAGTCCTGCTTGATCTTTGTGAACACCGCCTCGTCGTAGCCGACGATGTCCATCTTGTTGATCGCCACGACGATGTGCCTGATCCCGAGCAGCGAGACGATGAAGGAATGCCGCTTGGTCTGGGGAAGCACGCCGTGGCGGGCGTCGATCAGGATGATCGCCAGGTCGGCCGTCGAGGCCCCGGTGGCCATGTTCCGCGTGTACTGCTCGTGGCCGGGAGTGTCGGCGATGATGAACTTCCGCTTGTCGGTCGAGAAGTAGCGGTAGGCGACGTCGATCGTGATCCCCTGCTGCCGCTCGTCCTCGAGGCCGTCGGTGAAGAGGGCCAGGTCGACCTCCTCGCCGGTCGTGCCGTAGCGGGAGGTGTCCTTCTTGATCGCGGCGAGCTGATCCTCATAGATCATCTTCGACTCGTAGAAGAGCCGGCCGATCAGCGTGCTCTTGCCGTCGTCGACGCTCCCGCAGGTGATGAACCGCAGGAGTTCCTTGCGCTCGTGCTGAGCGAGGTATTCGTCGATGTCGGTGGCGATCAGAGCTGATTGATGTGACATGGCAGTGTGTTGCGAGATGATTGCAAGGGACGTTCAGCGGCCGCAGGTCCGCTGCAACGGCAGGAGCGAACGTCGCTTCAGAAGTAGCCTTCCCGTTTCTTCTTTTCCATGCTGCCAGCCTCGTCGGAGTCGATCAGCCGGCCCTGCCGCTCGGAGAAGGTCGTCAGGAGCATCTCCTGGATGATCTCGGGGAGCGTGGTGGCGGCGGAGTCGACGGCGCCCGAGAGCGGGTAGCAGCCGAGGGTTCGGAACCGGACCCGCCGCATTTCCGGCTGCTCGCCGGGCTCGAGCGGCAGCCGCTCGTCGTCGACCATGATCATTACGCCGTCCCGCCAGACGATCGGCCGCTCGGCGGCGAAGTAGAGCGGCACGATCGGGATCTTCTCGAGGTGGATGTACTGCCAGACGTCGAGCTCGGTCCAGTTGGAGAGCGGGAACACCCGGATGCTCTCGTTCTTCCTGACCTTCGTGTTGTAGAGGTTCCAGAGCTCGGGCCGCTGGTTCTTGGGATCCCAGCGGTGAAACTCGTCGCGGAAGGAAAAGACCCGCTCCTTGGCCCGGCTCTTTTCTTCGTCGCGGCGGGCCCCGCCGAAGGCGGCATCGAAGCGATATTTGTCGAGGGCCTGGCGGAGGGCCTGGGTCTTCATCACGTCGGTGTGGACCTTGCTGCCGTGCGTGATCGGATTGACGCCCGCGGCCCGCCCCTCCTCGTTGGTGTGGACGATCAGTTTGAGGCCCAGCTCTTTGGCGACGTATTCGTCCCGCATCTTGTACATCTCCTGGAACTTCCAGGTCGTGTCGATGTGCATCAGCGGGAAGGGGGGCTTGGCCGGGTAGAAGGCCTTCTCGGCCAGGCGGAGCATCACCGCCGAGTCCTTGCCGATCGAATAGAGCATCACCGGGTTTTCAAACTCGGCGGCCACCTCCCGGATGATGTGGATGCTCTCGGCCTCGAGCTGGCGGAGGTGGGTCAGGGCGTAGGAGGTCATCGAGATTCCGGGGAAAAGTTGCGGAAACTGCCTCACTGTAGGCACAATGATGCGGCGGCGGCAATCGCGTTTGCCGCCGCCACGCCCGCCCGCAGCCGCCTGGAGAGGCCGTCATGCACCCCCCTGCCCGCCTGCATCCGAGTTTTTTCGGTTCTGCCTTCCGGCTTCTGATCGTGGCGGTGATTTTTTCACCCGTCGTCTCGCCGTCCCCCTTCGCGGCTGAGGCCCAGGCGCGGCCGCCGCGGGCCGAGCGAGTGGCCAATCGAATCGCCGAGCGGCGATATGCCCGGCTCTCGATTGCCGAGGCCCGCGCTGCCCGAGCCGAGGCCCGCGTGGCCGAGATCGCGCCGGCCGTGCCGGTGCCGCCGCCGCCACGGCGGGCGACGGTCCGGCGGCTGCGGAGGGCCGGCGTCCCGCTCGGTGGCCCGACCACGCCGGTCGTCGTGGCGGAACCTCGGGTGGCCCAGCCCCGAAGGCTCGCCCGGCAACCCGCGGCCAACCCGGCCGTCGTGGCGACGCAGCCGGCGGGCCAACCGGCTCAGGCGACGGCGACTCCTCCGCAGCCAACTCAGCCGCGACCAGCCCCCTCTGCCACCGCCGCCCGGCCCATCCCGCCGGCGGCGATCACCGAGCCCGGCGTCTGGACGCTCGAGCCCGACGAGGGTGTCGCTCCGGCCGCGGCGGAAGCCGCCCCCGACGGCACCCGCAGCGTGCTCTCTGCCGGCGGCAGTCCACCGGGCCCGACCGGGTCGCCCGAGCCCGCGACGCCGGCAGCCGGTCGCTCCGGCCCCGCCGTCACTCAGCCCCCGATTGAGCTGCTGCCCGCGCCTGAAGCGAAGTAGTGGGAATCCTCGGGCGTGATCCACCGGGTTCCGCAGATCGATGCTGGAGTCCGTCCGTCAAGAGGTCGCCGAAAGTTCGCGGCAAAGATCCTCGAAGTCACCAAGTCGATGTTCGACGACCGTCCGTACGACGGCAGGGTCGAGGCGGCGGTACTCGTGAACGGCAACGTTCCGAAAGCCGACCATGCGACGCATCCGCTCGGCCAACGGCGGCGACAGCAATCGCTCCCGCTCCAGGAGCGTGAAGGCATCGCCGCTGTCGGCGGGCACGCCGAGCCCGAGTCGCGACACCTCACGGCAGGCCGCGTCGATCGCCTGCTCGCATGCCCGTTGGAGATTCAGCACGACGGCGTCGAGCACCATCGGCTCGTGCAGTCGGTCCAGGTCGCCTGCGACGTAGGCCCGTATCGCCCGCAGGCAGCGGTCGATGCTCGCGAGCTTTTGCACGACCACGTCATCGAGCACGGAATTTCTCCTGCATGGCCGCGGTAGCCGCCCGACGGTTCGGTGCGAAGGCAGCATGATCGGCCAGGGCATGCGTCGTGAACAATTCCGCCTCGTGGGTCAGCGGAAGAATTGCCCGGCCCCGGTGAGTGGCTTCGACTCTCAGCAGGCCGCCGGCCCGCCGAAGATCGACAACGTCCACCGCTGCACCCAGCCGAGCCGCCAGCCGGCTGCTCGCATCGAACAGCGCAACGGCGTCAAGAGGGGAGTCGTAGAGCACCGCGACGTCGATGTCGCTGTCTGCCCGCTCCTCCCCTCGGGCTCGGCTCCCGTACAGCCAGGCTCCAAGCAGACAACGGTCGGGGAATGCTGCCTCGAACTCGTCAATCAGCATTTTGGGGAGGTGATCGAGGGAGACCATAACCCCTGCATCATACCGCGGCGGACATGACGCAACGCGGCGGGACGATCGGAGACAGGAGGAGCGAGGCGGATCGCCGGGACGGGTCGGCCAGTCAGGCCGGTGCCGCCGGCGGCAGTTTACCGACGTCACAGGCCCCGGCGGCATCCTCGGGCCGCCGGCAGCCGACGCCCCGCTGTGGGCGATCGGCTGGGACGAAAAGAGCGTGCTCTTGCTCGTCCGCAGTGCCGCCGACGCCGCGGCCGGCCGCGAGCCCTGGCACACCTTCCGGCTGCCGATCACCTGCGCGAGCTACACGGGCGACCACGGCTGGCACACCGAGTGGCCGCGAATCCGCGAGGTGGTGCCGGCGGCGGCGGGCCGGCCCGCGCGATACATCCTCACGATGCACGGCGGCTGGTACGAGCTGCCGGCAAGCTTCTCCGCGGAAAACCCCACCGGCCTGCGGCCGCTCTGCTCACACCTCAAGATCACCGGCGACGTCGCCCCCTGGACGGTCGGCGGCCGCGAGCAGATTGTGTTCGGCTGCGACGACACGGCGAAGTCTGGGTTTCTGACCGCGCTGCAAAACAGCCGCAACGATCTCAACGGCCGCTCCAACTCGAACCTCTGGTTCACGACCTGGGAGGGCCTGCGGACGCTCGGCCGACCGGGCGGCACGGCCTCTCTCTGGCGGCACGAGCCGGTGAAGGCCGGTGAGCCGAGCGATCCGCTGCTGCTGGCCGGCGGCCCGGGCGGCTACGACAGCCGCGTCGTTCACCTGGCCCACGAGGCCGCCGAGCCGGTCACCTTCACGCTCACCACCGGCGGCGGCCGCGACTGGCAGGAGGTGGCTCGTGTCACCGTGCCCGCGGGGGGAACTGCCTTCCACGTGCTTCCGACAGAGATCGTGGGCGACTGGATCCGCGTCGCGGCCGACCGCGACACGCCGGGGGCGACGGCCGTCTTCCGCTACGGCCACCGCGGCGGGCAGGTGAGCGATCCCGAGTTGTTTGCGCCGCTTGCCGACGCAGCCTCAGCCGAGCCGTGGACGGGAGCGGTCGTGCGGACCGCCGCCGGCGCAAACCTGCCGCTCGATCTGCTGGCGACGCCAGTCGCGGGCGACTCGGTCGGGGAATCCCAGCCCTGGCGGATCGGGCTCGACGGCACCCGCATCGGCCCAGCCGTGCCGCTGGCGAAAGACACCGCGCCGGCGACGTTCCTTCCTGAAAAGACCGTCCCTGCGTCACCCGACATCACCTTCGACGATGCGAGCGTGATCTGGCGGGAGGGGGATCGCGTGTTCCGGCTGCCCAAGCCGCTCGACCCGGCGGCTGCCGCCGCCTACGAACAGCCGTTCGCCACCGGCTGGCCCCGCGGCCTCCGCGAGGTGGTGACCGAGCGAAGCCTGCTCAACGCGGCCGGCACATTCTACGTGCTGCCCCGCACGACCAGCGGCGGGGCGGCCACGATGCAGCCGGTCTGCAGCCACGGTAAGCGGATCACCGACTTCTGCTCCTGGCGGGGCTTGCTCGTGCTCGCCGGCGTGCGGGAGGCAGCCCGCGATCATCCTCGCGTGATCGGCGGCGGCTCGCCGGGGGCAGCGAGCGGCGGCCCGGCGGTCTGGGTGGGCGACATCGACGAACTCTGGAAGCTCCCCAAGCCGACCGGCCGCGGCGGGCCCTGGCGAGAGACCGCCGTCGAGGCGAACCTGCCGAGTGATCCGTATCTGACGGCCGGCTACGACAGGAAGCGGTTGGAACTCGCCCACGATCTGGATATATCGCTCGGGGTGACGATCGAGATCGACCCGGCCGGCGACGGCGACTGGCTTCCCTACGCCGTGCTCGACGTCCCGCCCGGTGAAATACTCACGCATGAGTTCCCAGGCGGCTTTTCAGCGCACTGGATCCGCTTCACCGCGGCCGCCGCCGGCAGGGTGACGGCGACGCTCATCTACGAGTGATCGCACGATGGGGGGAGGAGGCGGGAATCGGGTCCGGGATGGCCCAACGGCCCGCCGTCCGGCGGTGCAAGTTTCCCGGGGTGTTTGGTTGTGATCGCGTTTTGGGCGGGTTGGTGGTGAACGGTTGCTCGGGCTTCCGGGAGCCGGGATGGCCCAACGGCCCGCCGTCCCCCCGGCTCGCGCCGGGGGGCTTCTATGGAAAAGGGGACTGGCTCCGAGCGAAGCGAGGTGCCTGTACCCTTTTCCGACCTGTACCCTTTTCACCGCGAGGACGCGCTCGAATGCGGGTTCGCGAGGGGTGGGCCCGTGCCGTGGAGCCGGCGTTGCTGGCGAAGCGAAGGCAGGGATGCCGAGAGC
>CALGAS010000408.1 GCA_937959175.1 uncultured bacterium
CTGTCGTCCACGGCCGCAATCCCCATCTCGGCCACCACGTCGGCCACGCTCTTTCCCGTGTCGATGACCGCCGCGAAGATCTCGCGGCCCCGGCTGGTGTCGAAGTCGCCCTTCGTGATTCGGCCGATGATGTCGGCGAGGGCTGCCGGCTCGAGGGGAAACTCCGCAATCGTGCCGCCCCGTTCATTGAGGGTGCGGAGCACGTCCTGCTGCATCCAGTTGCTGGCGACCTTGCCGTCGCCGGTGAGGCGGGCGAGTTCCTCGTACCAGGAGACGAGGTCGCGGCCCTGGTTGACCAGCACGTCGGCGTCGTAGGCCGAGATCTTCCAGGTTTCCTGAAGCTGCCCGCGGAGCACGGCCGGCGGCTCGCCCATTTCGGCCCGGATCGCGGCCACCTGCTCCTCGGAGACCGTCACCGGCACGAGGTCGGGCTCGGGGAAATAGCGGTAGTCGCTCGACTCCTCCTTGTGCCGCTGGCCGCGGGTCACCCCGGCCGCATCATCCCAGCCGCGGGTCTGCTTGGGGGCGCTGCCAAGCTCCGCGCCGGTCGCCTGCCACTCCTCGTATTGCCGGGCCGCCTCATAGGCCAGGGCCCGCTCGACCGAGCGGAAGGAGTTCATGTTCTTGATCTCCACGATCGGCGTTTTCGCGAGGCTGCCGTCATCGCGAGGGATGTGGAGATTGACGTTGGCATCGACCCGCAGGCTCCCCTCCTGCATGTTGCAGTCGCTGACGCCCAGATAGACCAGCAGCAGCTTGAGCTCGCCCAGCCAGGCTCGGGCCTCCTGCGGGCTGCGAAGGTCAGGCTCGCTGACGATCTCGCAGAGCGGCGTGCCGGTGCGGTTCAAGTCGATGCGGCTGTCGGCCACGCCGGCCGCCTCGTCGTGCATGCTCTTGCCTGCGTCCTCCTCGAGATGGACCCGCACGATGCCGACCCGCCGCGAAAACTCCCCCTTGGGGTCGACCACCTCGAGGAAGCCGTCGCTCGAGAAGGGCAGGTCGTACTGGCTGATCTGGTAGCCCTTGGGAAGGTCGGGATAGAAGTAGTTCTTGCGGTCCCACTTCGTGAAGGGGGCGATCGTGCAGTTGAGGGCCAGGGCCGAGCGGAGCGCCAGATCAAAAGCCCGCCGGTTCATCACCGGCAGCGACCCCGGCAGCCCCAGGCAGGTCGGGCAGACCTGGGTGTTGGGCGGGGCTCCAAAGCTCGTCGAGCAGCCGCAGAAGAGCTTGGTGCGGGTCTGGAGTTGGACATGCACCTCCAGCCCGATGACGGTCGTGTAGGGGGCGGCGGTCTCTGGGGATGCGGTCATGGCCAGCGGAACGTCAGGTGGCGAGGGCCGGCCGGCGGAGGTGCCAGTCGGTCTGCTGTTGGTACTGGTGGGCGGCCCGCAGCAGGAGCGGCTCGGCGAGGGCCGGCCCCTGCAGCTGAAAGCCGATCGGCAGACCGCTGGCGGTGAAGCCGCAGGGGAAGGAAATGCCGCCGATGCCCGCCAGGTTGGTGCCGACGGTGTACATGTCGACGAGATACATCGCCAGTGGGTCGCCCGTCTTCTCGCCGAGCTTGAAGGCGGGGGTCGGCGAGACCGGGCCGGCGATCAGGTCGACCGTCTCGAAGGCCTTGAGGAAATCCTGCTGGATGAGCCGCCGAACCCGCAGCGCCTTGGCGTAGAAGGCGTCGTAGTAGCCGGCGGAGAGGGCGTAGGTGCCGAGCATGATCCGCCGCTTGACCTCCGGGCCGAAGCCCTCGGCCCGGCTCCGGCAGTACATCTCGACCAGCGGTGAGTCGAACTCGCCGACGTAGGCCGCCGCCGGCTCTCCGGGCTCGGCCCGATGGCCCTTCTCGGGCTCGGCCCGATGGCCATAGTGAACGCCGTCGTAGCGGGCCAGGTTGCTCGAGGCCTCGCAGGGGGCGATCAGGTAGTAGGTCGGGATGCCGTACTCGGCGTGCGGCAGTTCGACCTCGTGGATCGTCGCGCCGGCGGCCTCAAAGGCTGCGAAGGC
>CALGAS010000409.1 GCA_937959175.1 uncultured bacterium
CTTGGCCATGTTCTTGTGCTGGCACTTTTCGTCCTGGCACTGCACCACAATCCCGGTGGCCAGGTGGGTGAGCCGCACGGCCGAGGCGGTCTTGTTGACGTGTTGCCCGCCGGGGCCGCTCGCGCAGAAGATGTCTTTGCGGTAATCGTCCGGCGCGATCGAGACCTCCACATCCTCGGGCTCCGGCAGGACCGCCACGGTGGCGGCCGAGGTGTGGATCCGGCCCTTGGTCTCGGTGTCGGGCACCCGCTGCACCCGGTGTCCGCCGCTCTCATGCCGAAGCTGCCGAAAGACGCCGGCCCCCGAGACGCCGAGCACCAGTTCCTTGAAGCCCCCCAGTTCCGTCGGGCTGGCATCGAGCAGCTCGAAGGCCCAGCCCTGCTCGCTGCCGTAGCGGCGATACATCTCGTAGAGATCGCGGACGAACAGCGCTGCCTCCTCCCCGCCGGTGCCGGCCCGCAGCTCGATGATGCACCGGGTCCGCTCAGCCTCGGGATCCTCGCTGCAGAGCTCAGCCAGGGAGTCCCACTCCTGATCCCGACGGGATTCCAGTTCGGGCAGCTCGGCGGCCGCCAGCGCCCGCAGTTCCTCGTCGTCGCCCTGCCGCATCTCCTCGAGATCGACGATTTGCTGTTCGATGTCGCGAAACGACCGATAGCGGCCGACAAGACGGGCCAGGGAGCCGTGCTCCCGAGCCACCGCCGAGAGCCGCTGCTGGTCGGCCAGCACCGCCGGGTCGCTCAGCTCCCTCTCGAGGGTCTCGAACCGGGCGAGCTTTTCGTCCAACCGCTCACGCATGCTTCTCACGCATGGCTCGTCGCAGGCCCGTCGTCACGGAGACCGGACAGGCTCACGAGGCCGGGGCCTCGGCCTTGGGAGCCGCCTTTTTCTTCCCCTGCTTGAGGCTGGCATAGCCCGAGTTGGCAAACTTGCTCTTGAACTTCTCGATCCGGCCGGCCGTGTCGACAAACTTCAGCTTGCCCGTGAAGAAGGGATGGCAGACGTTGCAGATATCGACCTTGATTTCCGGAACGGTGCTGCGGGTGGCAAAGGTATTGCCGCAGCCGCAGCGGACGACGGTGTGGATGTAGTTGGGGTGGATGCCGTCTTTCATGATCTGGAATGCCGGGGCCGAAATGTCTGCGAGGGATGGTCAAGCGAGCCTTGGAGTCTAGCCCGCTGCGTCTCGGGGAGCAACGGGAGCCGCGTTTTCCTCAGCGTTTTCCTCCGGCGGAGCGGTGTCGCGTGGCAACTCCGGCGGCGCTTCGTCCCGGGGGTCGATTCGATCGGCAAGCAGGCGACTGCCAAACCGCTGCGGCGAGCGATCCCCCCGCAGCAGGGCGGCCGCCTCGTCGGGGCGGCCCAGGCGGACTAGGGCCGGGGCCAGATTGATCCG
Source organism: uncultured bacterium (assembly GCA_937959175.1). GTDB lineage: Bacteria > Planctomycetota > Planctomycetia > Pirellulales > UBA1268 > QWPN01. The sequence goes on from CALGAS010000409.1 coordinate 1,397, forward strand.
GGCCGCGTCGGCCCAGCGGCTGTCGGGGATGTTGTCCAGGATCATCCGCCCGAGATAATCGTCGGCCGCCTCGTCCTGTCCCTCGGCGAGCATCGCGAGCCCGAGCCAGTAGGTGGCGTCTTCCTTCATTCGCGTCAACCTGCCACTGATCGCCTTGGCCTGCGGCTCCGGCAGGTTGGCGACGGCGGCATTCATCGCCCGCCGCGAGACCCGCGCGGCCAGGTAGGCTTCCTTGGCACCGCCCGGTCCGTCGAGGTCGCCGCGAAACTCCCGCACACGGCCGGCGAAGAGCGGCCGAAACAGGCCCCCCGTCTTTTCGCGTTGCGGGTCGGGCACGGGCACTTCGAGCGGCCCGAGTTCATCCTGGAGAGGAGCCGCCGCCAAGGACCGGCGGGCGACCGTCTCCCAGGGAAAGGCCCACAGTCCCCGTTGCGACACCACAGGGCCATCGGCATGGCCCGTCAGGCTCGCCTCGGCCCGGGCCGCTTCGTCGGTGGCTCTGACGCCGACGCGGATGCCGTGGTCGGACGCCAGCGGCTCGTCGAGTCGTTGCATCCGGGCCGCGAGGCTCCAGGGGTCGGCGACAACGAGGACTGCGAGTTCGTCGAGGTCGTCCGCCGTGACCGGATAGGGCCGACCTGGCACCGAAAGTGCCCGGAGGATCGCCGGATCGTCCGCCGCCTGGCGAAGGGTCGCCACCCGCGCGCCGTCCGGCCCGGGTACGGGCATGCCGTAGGTCGGCTCGAAGAGATAGGCCTTCCCATCGATCAGCACCGCCGGCAGCCAGGGCCGCGGCGGGGTGCCGGGGCCGCCCGGGGTCGCGAGCATCACGGCCTCCAGGCCGGCCTGCCGGAGAAGCTCGATGAAGATCCAGGCCCGCTGCGGCCCGCTGCCCCGACCGGCCAGGAGGATTTCGCCGGGCAGAAACCAGCGGCTCCCGGGGACGGCCTCCGTCGGCACCATCGGCGGGTCTGACGCCGGGGCGAGCGATCGCACCGTCCACGCGAAGAGCTGCTCGGCGAGGGTCAGGTCATCGACAGCCTCGCTGCTGACGCTGCGGGCGATGGCGGCCAGCCAGCAGCGGTCGCGGATGGCCAGGATGTCACCGGTCGCGTCGAAGAGTGGCCGCGCCAGGATGGCCTGACCGGCCGCCTGCAGTTCGTCGGGAAGCGATTCCAGCAGAGGATCAGGGGCCGCCTCGGTGACGCGGCCAGCCCCCGCCGCGGCATGGCTCCACTGATTGAGCCGGTCAAAGACCTGCTCGGCCGCCCGCTCTTGGTCGTAGCGATCGAGTTCCGACAGGAT
>CALGAS010000410.1 GCA_937959175.1 uncultured bacterium
TGCCGCTGCTCGCCGACCCGGCGGCTGAGATTCACGACGCCCACTTTGCCTCCCACACCTTTCATGAGATCCAGATGTACTACCCGATGCGGGCGGTGCGGGATCACGACTGGAAGCTGATCTGGAACATCGCCCACCCCCTGCCGTATCCGTTTGCCTCGGACCTCTGGGCCGCGAGTAGCTGGCAGGCACAGTACCGTCGGAGCATGGATGCCCCCTATGGCCGGAAGACGGTCGCCGAGTACATCCAGCGACCCCGGTTTGAGCTGTATCATCTGGCTGAGGATCCCGACGAGTCGCGAAACCTTGCCGACGACCCGGCCCACGCCGCCACGCTGTTTGAATATCAGCAGAAGCTCAGAGCGATGCAGCAGGAGTACGGTGATCCCTGGATGACCAAGTGGGACTATGAATAGTCGCTCCCGACGGTCGCCGGGGTAACGGCCCCACCGCCCGACGACCGGGCCGAACCGACCCCGCTGACGATTCGCGGCCGGCGCTACTCCGGTTTGCCGTCCGCTGGAGCCTCGTGACCGCCCGCTTCGGCATCCGCGTCTCCCGGGATCTCCTCCTGGCACATCCCGCGGAGCGTCGTGTAATCGGTCTTGCCGGTGCCGAGCACCGGGATCGCGTCGAGCCGGCGGACCTCGTCGAGCCGCATCACTCCCCGGAGGCCGTCAGCGAGGAGCATTTCGGCTGCGTCGCGGAGCGAGAGGTCGAACGTGGTGAACAGCACGATGTGACGGCCGTCATCGGTCTCGATGCCCTCGACGGCCACCCGGGGCCCGTTTTCGTCAGGGGGATACCGCTTCTGGAAGGGCTCCTCGAGGGCCGGCAGCGAGATCATCTCGCCCCCCGCCTTGAGAAACCGCTTCAGGCGGCCGCGAAACCGCAGGTAGCCGTCGTCGTCGGCCGCGACCAGATCGCCCGTGCGATACCACTGCTCGCCCTCGTGCTCGACGAAGGGCGACGGCCCGTCGTAGCCGTGGTAGCCCTGGAAGATCGAGGGCCCCCGGACCAGGAGCATCCCCGTCTCGCCCGGTCCGACCGGCTCGTGGGTCTCTTCGTGGACCAGCCGCGCTTCGACATGCTTGACGGGAAGGCCGATGCTGCCGGCCTTGGGCTTCTCCAGCCGGTTGGCCGCGACCACCGGCGAGCACTCGGTGATCCCGTAGCCCTCGAGGATCACGGCGCCGGCTGCCCGCTGCCGGCAGAGGTCGTGCACCCGCTCCGGGCAGGCCTCGGCCCCGGTGATGATCTTCCGCAGGCTGGCGAGCTCGTCCCCCTGGCAGCGGGCCAGGATGTAGCTCAGGAAGGTCGGCGTCGTAAAGAGCAGCGAGGGCCGGTAGGCCTCGATCACCCGGACGAGCCCCGCCGCGTCGGTCGGATCGGCGTGCCGCACGCAGCGGATGCCGGTCAGCTGCGGCAGGAGGACGTTGCCGGTCAGGCCAAAGGAGTGGAAGGGGGGCAGAAAGCCGAGCAGCGAGTCGTCGCGGCCGGGCTCGAGCACGTCGATGCTGTCGAGAATGTTCGTCAGCAGATTGCGATGGGAGAGGGGCACCGTCTTGGGAGCGCTTTCCGAGCCGCTCGTGAAGAGAAACACCGCGGGATGATCCTGATCCTGCGAGGGAAGCCGATCGAGCCAGCGGCGGGGAGCCAGCCGCGTGCCAACGGCCGCCTGGAGGGCCTCCCCCTTGCCGATCTCACCGCGGAGGTCTTCCACGAAGACAAACTCCGCCCCCTCGACGTCGATGCCGAGCCGATCGACCAGCCGCCGCGAGGTGACGATCCGCTTCACGCCGGTTACGGTGATGCCGTGGGCGAGATTGGCCGGGCCCGTCGTCCAGTTGAACATCACTGGCACCTTGCCGGCGAGGTGGAGGCCGTAGAAGACGAGATCGGCCGCCACGCTGGCCGGAAACATGACTCCGACATTCGGCTCTTCGAAGCCGCCAAACCGCCGGGCCATCAGGCCCGCGGCGACGAGCAACCGCCGGTAGGAGAGCCCGCCCGACACGCCATCGGCCGTGGCCACCTGATCGGGCCGCTCGACCGCCCGCCTGACGAAGGCCTCGGCTACCGTCGGCGCGAGCAGCCAGTCGTCGCCGGCGGCCGGCCGGGGAGGGGCGAACCAGGCCGCCGGCACCTCCAGCGGCGTGGCGGCCTCGGGCCCTGCCGGTAGCTTGCCGGCAGCCAGTGCCCAGAGGCCGCCGAGCGTGTCGACCACCGTGCTCGAGCGGAAGCCGAACTGCTGCTCGATCCGCAGCGCCAGCTCCATCCGGTCGAGGCTGTCGAGCCCGAGATCCTCGAGCCGGGTGGCGGCCGCGTTCTCATCCGGCTCTAGATCCCGGTTCAGGAAGGAGGCCACCAACTCGTTGACGAGCGTGATCGTCTTGGGGTCGAGGCCCTCGGTGTCGATCGCCGTGGCGGTCACCTGATGAAAGTTGCCCTCGCTCGGCCCGAACAGATAGCTGTAGCGGACAAACGTCGGCTCCTCGCCCTGGTTGTCCGTGGCGGGATTCTCGTTGAACCACCGCTCCAGGAACCGGTTGAAGGCGTCCCGCGATTCCAGCGGCAGCTTCTCCCGCGGCATCACCTCGGCGTGGAGATGCACCTGCCGCCTGGGCAGGAAGAAAATCAGCCCCGCCAGCAGCCAGCCGAGCGCCGTGAGCATCGCCCGCGGCAGCGGCGGCGGCTTGCCCTCCTTAGCGCAGCTGAACAGGCTCCCCCAGACGCCGCGGGTCCGGACGAGCACCACCGTCACCTCAGGGCACTGGCTGACGAGGTCGTAGACGACGCGAGCCGAGCCGATCACCTCCCGGTTGCCCCGCTGCAGCCGCCCCGAGGCGTAGATCAGAAAACTCTCCCCGCCGTGAACACGCTCGATCACCGCCTGGATCAGCGCCTCGGCCCGGGCGGCCGCCTGCCGGCTCTGGGCCGACATCTCCGGCACCTCGAAGGCCCGCACCAGCTTCATCAAGGGCAGGAGCACCGGCACCCGGTACGTGCCGGTATAGACCAGCGGCCGAAGCGGCTGCCGGAGACCGACATGGGAGAGCACGATCGGCGGGTCGACGAAGCCGGGATGGTTGGGGAGGACGAGCACCGGGCCCTTGAGCTCGCGGAGCTTCTCGAACCCGTCTCGGTCGACCCGATACCGCAGCCGCAAGAGCAGGCGACCGAGCGTCCAGAAAATCCGATTGAGCCAGAGCATCGCAGACGAGCGGGGTCCGAACGGAGCCTGTAAACTGCGTGGGCGGGAAACTAGTGGTGCACGGCCCACCAGATTCTTGCAAAAAATCGGCTTCGCTGCCGAAAAAATGGCCGCGTTCCGTCAGTGCATGCCAGCTGGTATCAGCCGTGCCGGGAATCGGCGGTCGCTTTGGCGACCCGGGCGATGAACCCGGGATCGGCGAGATCAGTCTCCCCTGCCGGCAGGTGTCGCACCGCGGGCCCGGCGTTTCCCGGCAGGCTGGCTCCGCTCCCGGCATCGAGTTCATGCCCCGTGATCGGCTCCCGGATCGCCTGCTGCCGGCGGACAATCTCAGCCGACGCGTCGGAGGCATCGTCGCCGGCTGCCAGCCGCCCGCCCACCCGCTCGAGAACGACCGCCTCCGGGACGAGCAGTTCGACCCAGACAAGCCTCGCCCCGGCCGCCCGGACAGCATCCGCCAGCATCGCTCGCTGCCAGCGCATCAGGCAGGCGGCATCGACCACGACGTTCCTTCCCGCAGCCAAAAGCCGCCCCGCCAGTCCGGCCAGCCGCTCGTAGACCCGCCGCGTCATCGGCTCGCCGTAGAGATCGGCCTCGGCCGCGGCGTCGGCAGGGCGATCGGCAGGCCGCATCCCCGCCAGCCGCTTTCGCTCCACGTCGCTCCGCAGCCGGACCGCCTCGATCGCACCGACGAGACGATCGGCGAGCGTCGTCTTGCCGCTGCCCGACACCCCCACGGTCGCCACCAACGCCGGCCGCGGCGGTCGCATCAGCCGTTCCGCAAGGGCGAGGTAGCGATCGGTGTCGGCCCGGTCAGCCGCGGCATCGCCGGCCCGCAGCGCCGCCACGGCCGCCCGGACGACCGCCCGGTAGACCTCATAGACCGGCAGCACCTCGGCGGCGGCGTGGTCGTCGGCCGCCTCCATCCAGCCGCTGATGACATGGGCCGCGAGGTCGGGCCGGCCGCGGGCCTTGAGGTCCATCGTCAGGAAGGCGACGTCGTTGGCGACGTCGATCCAGCGGAGCGAGGGGCTGAACTCGATCGCGTCGAAGGCCGTCATCCGGCCGCCGTGCCAGACGAGGTTGGCCAGATGGAGGTCGCCGTGACATTCCCGAATCCGCCCGCCGGCCCGCCGCTGCTCGATCGCATCCGCGAGCGTCTCGAGGCGGCCGCCCAGCCAGTCGTCGATCGCCCCCAGCCGCTCGGCCCGGTCGCTCCGTGCCTCCCGCAGCTGTCGGAGGTTGATCGCCGCAGCCTCCCGGATGCTGGCCGCCGAGCCCCAGGGATCGGCGGGCCGGGCCACCGCGAGGCCGGTCTCCACCGCCGCGATTTCCTCACCGAGCTGCCGGCAGTCGGCGGCCGAGAGCCGGCCGGCTGCGAAGCGGGCGTCGAGGCGGTCTGCCTCGTCGAACTGCACGAGCTTCACGGCCCACTCGATCGCCGGGCCATCACCGGCCACCCGGGGTGCGGCAGGAGTGCCGGTGATCGGCACGGCGGCCAGGTAGAGCTCCGGAGCGAAGCGGCCGCTGACGCGGATCTCCTCCTCGCAGAACCGCCGCCGCTTCTCGAGTGTCGTGTAGTCGAGAAACCCGAGATCGAGCGGTTTCTTGAGCTTGTAGACAAAATGCCCCGTCAGGAAGACCCAGGAGATATGGGTCTCGATCAGGCGAATCTCGCCGGTCGCATGCGGGTAACAGGCCGGGTCAGCGAGTTGCTCGATCAGCTGACGGGTCGCGGCGGGGATGGTGGCTGTGGCGGTCATGGCATGCGGTCGACACGCTGCGGAGCCTCAAAAAAACTGCCGCCCCGCGGAATCCGCGGGGCGGCAGCCATAGGGTTTGCTCGCCACCACAACGGCCGCCAGGCGGCGGATGACCGCCGCCCTGCCGTGCGATGCCGGGCTCCTCGGGAGAGCGGCGGTGCCGTCTCCGGAGGTGATGGGGGGCTGCGTCAACGGCAGGCCCGTCGACGTGCCGCTACGAGAGCAGCCCTCCGGTACAGTCACAATGCGTCACTGGATCACCTCCTTTGCTACGAGAATCCCGGCTGTCGCAGCCACTGCGAAGCCACCGCCGGGCGAATGTTTTCCCCGGCCGTCACCAGGGACCAATACTCAATAGTAGAAGCCTGCCCCCGCGAGGAAAGCAAGTCGAATTAGGCCGCTTTCTGGAAGGCCCGGCCGCCGAGCCGCCCGAGCGACACGCCCCCGACGACCAGCAGGCCCAAGACCAGCCCGGCCACGGCTTCCAGCAGCTTTTCCACGAGCCCGCCCCAGCCGGCGGAGCCGCCGATCCCGAGGTCCGCCAGCCCTTCCTCCAGGAGGTGGTGGACAGCCGGCACGTGCTCGTGGAGTTGATGCACGATGATCCCGCCGCCGACGAAAAACATCGCCAACGTGCCGGCCACCGACAGGATTCGCATCAGCCACGGCGCCGCCGTCACGATGCCGCGGCCGAGGGCCGCCAGGGCAGCCGAAGGGCCCAACGCAAGAGCGGCACCGAGGTCGTCGAGCTTGACGATCGCCGCCACGAGGCCGTAGACACCGATGGTCATCAGGCCCGCGATCGCAACCAGCGTTCCCACCTGCGTGACCAGCGGCTGGCCCGCCACGATGTTGAGCGTGATCACGATGATCTCGGCCGAAAGGATGAAGTCGGTTCGGATCGCCCCGCGGATCTTCCCGCGTTCAGCCGTCGGCGAGTGATCGACGGTGGCCGGCGAATGATGCGTGCCCCGGTGCAACACCGCGTGGAGAATCTTCTCGGCGCCCTCGTAGCAGAGGAAGGCCCCGCCGGCCACCAGTAGCAGCGGAATCAGCCAGGGCATGAGCCAGCTGATCAGGAGGGCCGCCGGCACGAGGATCGCCTTGTTGACGATCGAGCCCTTGGCAACCGCCCAGACAACGGCCAACTCGCGGGACGGATGGGTGCCCGTCACCTGCTTGGCGTTGAGGGCGAGGTCATCCCCAAGCACGGCGGCGGTCTTCTTGGCCGCCACCTTCGTCATCGTCGCCACGTCGTCGAGGACGCTGGCGATGTCGTCGAGCAAGAGGAGCAGGCTGGTGGCCATCGGCATCCTGCGGAATCGCGGCGGGGCGAAGTTCGACGTCAGGATACGTCACGTGACCCCGGGGGGCGAACCCCGTGGCATCGATCCTTTGGTCCTCCCGCGCGCCTGATCCCGCGCTTCCCTGCGCCCCGCGTCTGCCGACCGTCCCCTCCCCCGTTCGCGGCCGGCAACTGTCCGTTGCCGCCTACCAAGACCCACCGGATGAGCCCCAGGAGCCACCCGACGAGCCGTACGAGCCGCCCGAGGAGCCGTACGAACCACCCGACGACCCGCCCCGCCGCGCCCGCCGGCGGGCCATCCGGCGGGCCCGCCGCGAGCCGCCGCTGCTGCCGCCGGAAGAGCCCCACGAGCCGTGTGAGGAATGCACTCTCCAGCCACCGGACGAGCCACCGGACGAGCCGCCGGACGAGCCGCCGGACGAACCACCGGACGAGCCGCCGGACGAACCGCCGGAGGAACCACCCGCCGAGCCGTTGCCCTCGTACACCACAGTGCCGTACTGGTCACCCCAGCCGGCATCGGCGTCGACAGGCATCACAAAAAGCCCGCCGACCACCAGCGCCCCGATCGTCATTCGCCAACCGCGTGTCACTCGCATCACTTCAAATCTCCCGGGAGGTGGGGGCCGCCCCCGGGAGTCACACGGCGACGCTCGGGGAGCGGCCATGCAACGTCGCAACCATACGCCCCCCTCCCTCCGGAAAATCAAGTCGCCCTCGACGGTCTTGGCGGTCCCGCGGCAGCGTGGGGGAGCGAACGCCCTCCCCGCGGCCATTGGGGCCATCGGACACCTCGCCCATGTGGCCGACCGAGCCCCCGGGCCGACCG
>CALGAS010000411.1 GCA_937959175.1 uncultured bacterium
GCCCGCGGATGCTCGCCGACTTCATGAACGCCGAGGCGAACCGGCTGATGGCTGCCGGACGTCTGACGAAAGGGCAGGAACTCTACCTGGAAACACTCGTTCAACTTGTTCAGGTCTACGAGGCGTGCCACCATGCCATCAGGCCGGTGAAGGGGGTCGCGGCGCTCCGGCACATCCTGGCGGCCCACGGCATGAACGCCTCGGGGCTTGCAAGGCTGCTCGGTGTTCACGCGAGCATGGGCTCCAAGATTCTCAAGGGCGACCGGGCACTCACCGTGGCCCACATTCGTCGATTGGCGGCGAAGTTCAAGGTTCGCCCCGACACGTTCCTGGATTGAGTGCCGGGCCGCGGATCATGGCCGAATCGCAGGGAATCTGTGGACGCGGTGCTGCCACGGGGTGCAGACCGCCAGCCTCCAGCTCCAGCGGAGATGATCCTCGTCGCCGAGGAGCGACACCGTGGCCTATCACATGACGCAGCATGCCGCGGACGTCGCCAGCCGCCGAGGCATCCAGGCTGACTGGATCGCAAGAACGCTCGATGGGCCTGGCAAGATCGAGCCGGATCGCCGCGACCCGACGTTGGTGCATCATGTCCTGCACATCGAGGAGTTTGGCGGGCGGGCACTGCGCGTGGTTTTCGACCCGAATGTGATTCCCCCTCGCGTCGTGACGGTATACTTCGATCGTTCCGTCAAGGACCCTCCATGAAACTCAAAGTAGACCAAGCTGCAGACGCGCTCTACCTCACGATCGACGACTCGCCTGTTGCCGAATCGCAGGAGGTCGCGCCGGGCGTGATCCTGGACTTCAACGCGCGGGGGGAGGTGGTTGGCGTCGAGATTCTCGGGCTCTCCAAGCGCGAGGAAAAACTCAACCTCAAGGAGCTGCTGTTCTCCGCCGCCTGATCCCGGTGGACCGCCGCCGACGGCGGGGATGCCCGAAGCCGGCATCGTCTGGCTACCGCGCCGCCCACTCGCCATTGCCGCCACCCCGGGTGGCCCGTTCGGCGGCGAACCGCTCGGCCGCGGCGGTGCCAAACGCTTCGGCCGCCGCCTCGAGCCGGTCGATCACGGCCGGCAGAGGCAGCCCCGTGGCGGCCCGGGCCGTGGCGATCAGCGTGTCGCACTCGTTGGCATCCATGAACGCCGTGGCGGCGAGCAGTTTCGGCTCGTCCTCCGGCGGGATCGCCAGAAACCCGTGCTGATCGGCGTGGACGAGTTGCCCCGGCTCGATGGTCTGGCCGAAGACCGTCACCGGACAGCCCCACCGCACCGGATGCCCGTGGGCATGCCCCACCGCCAACTGCCGCGCCAGGGCCTTGAAGCCGGCGTTTCGCATTTCGTCGAGGTCCCGCACGGCGCCATCGACGATCGCTCCCACGCAGCCGATCGCCCGCATCACGGTGGCGTTCACCTCGCCGACGCAGGCGCCGAAGGCATGCGGCCGGTCGAGGTCCTGCACCACGAGGATCTTCGGCCCGGGCTGCTCCGACACATACCGCCAATACCGCGGCCAGGCGCCGGGGCTCGAGCGGGGATGCTCGGGATTGCTCGGCTCGATCACGACCGTGACGGCGTAGCCGATGATCGGCCCCATCTCCGGCATGAAGTCGGTGAGCGGCTCACGATTGATCCCCTCCCGCGACGCGTCGCGGGCCGTGATCTGCTCCCAGCCGTTGTAGACGGCCGGCGTGTTGAACCGGGCGAGCTTGAGCAGCGTGCCCTGGTCGAGCCGCGGGCGGCTGTCCGCCGAAGGGGACGGAGGGCGAATCGCGACGGTCATGCACGGACTCCAGGGCGGGACAGGCGGGGAGACGGGTTGCCTCCCGGG
>CALGAS010000412.1 GCA_937959175.1 uncultured bacterium
CGCGAACTGCCGGCCGCCCTGCTCGACGAAACGGTCGTCTGCGTTCCGCTGGCATTCAGCGGGCCGCCGCCCACCCCGGGGCCTGCCGTTCAGAGCAGCCGCCCGCCGGCGGACGGACGCGAGACAAAGATCTCGGGCGTGATGCCGGTAGCCGCCAGATAACAGGCGTGCAGCCGGGCGGCGATCTCGGCGGCCCGGTTGCTCTCGCAGAGCGTGACCGTCGAACCGCCGAAGCCGCCGCCGGTCATTCGACTGCCAATCACGCCGCCGGAGCGGCCGATCTCGCCGGCGAGTGCGACCATCGTGTCGAGTTCCGGGCAGGAGACCTCGAAGTCATCGCGGAGCGACTGGTGACTGGCCGCCATCAGCGGACCGAGCGACTCCATCTCGCCGGCCTCGAGGGCCTCGGCAGCCGCCACGGTCCGGGCGATCTCACCGACGACATGTCGGCTGCGGCGATTGATCGGGTCACCAAGCCGGTCCCAGGCCGCCTCGACGTCGGCCATCGTCACCTCTCGCCAGGAGGCCTTGCCGAGCATCGCCAGGCCGTCCTCGGTGTTCTTCCGGCGGGCGGCATAGCCGCCGTCGGTCAGCTCGTGGTGGACGTTCGTATTGGCAATCAGGACCGTCAACGCGGGGTCGGAAAAGGGAACCAGCCGCGGCGTGCCCGAGCGGCAGTCGATCAGCACGAGCCGATCGGGTTCGCCGAAGGTCGAGGCAAACTGGTCCATGATGCCGCAGGGCACACCGGCAAAGTCGTGCTCTGCCCGCTGGCAAAGCAGGGCCTTCTCCCGCAGTTCAAGCGAGTTTCCCGTCAGCCCCTCGAGCAGCGCGGCCGTCGCACACTCAAGCGCCGCCGAGGAAGAGAGTCCGGCTCCCATCGGCAGCGATGAAACCACCCAGGCGTCGAAGCCCGGCACGTTCATCCCCCGGTCTCGGCCACGGTCCTGAAAGCCTCGGATCACGCCGCGGACGTAGTTGGCCCACGTCGGCGAACCTGGAGTCACCGGGGCCGTCAGGTCGATCCTGGCCGGCTCCCCGTCCGCCGAGCCGATCCGGGCCTCGTGACGTCCGTTGGCCGCCGCCGCCATCACGACGCAGCGGTCGAGGGCGAAGGGCATCACAAATCCATCGCAGTAGTCGATGTGCTCACCGATCAGATTGACGCGACCCGGCGCCGCCGCGGTGAGGGTGGCCTCGCAGCCGAACGCCGTGCGAAGGGCAGTAGCCGCAGCAGTGGCCAGGTCGGGAAGCGGGACAGCAGGAAGCAGCGTCATGGTCGTCGGCGGGGTTGGAGGGCGGGTGCCGGTTGGCCCGGGAGCCAGGGCGGCGTTTCAGAGATCGGTCGCAGGGGCCATCAGCAGGGCCACGGCAACCAGCCCACCGACCCAGGCACGCCGGCTCATCGCCGTGCCTCCCCGCGAGCCAAGGCCGGCACCGGGGCACCGGATTCACCGGCAGCCGGAGGACTGAAGGAGGCAAAGCTGCCGTAAATCGCCACCACGATCGCCACCAGCCCGAGGCTTGCCCAGGGAGCCGCCTTCCAAGGGGTCATGTCGATCGGGGTCTGCGTCTCGAGCTGCCAGGGCTCGGCCCGGGGCGCCACGGCCGCCCAGCCGATCATCAGGGCGACCAGGGCGGCAAACACGAATCCGAGAAAGTGGAAGTTGTAGACGAATGCCCGATCGACCACCTCGGCCACTCCCGGCACGAAGTACTTGACGGCGATCATCACGAGGCCGAGCAGCATCGCCCAGAAGGCGGCCGCTGCCGGTACCCGCGGGTGGAGCATGCCGACCACGACCACCGCGAAGATTGGAATGAAGTAGATCGCATTCATGTCCTGAAGGTAGGCGAAGATGCTCTCCTGCCCCGCCAACAGCGGCGCCACGAACATCGCCGCGATCGCCGTGCAGACGACGAACACCTTGGCCGCCCGCACCATCTGCTCCTCCGAGCCGCTCGGATTGATCACGTGGTGGTAGAGGCCAATGCTGAAGAGGGCGGAGGTGCTGTTGAGGGCGGCGTTGAAGGAACTGAGAATCGCGCCAACCATCACGGCGGCGAAGAATCCCGTCAGATAGGCCGGGAGCACCTCCCTGACGAGCGTGCCGTAGGCCATGTCGTTGGCGATGCCGTCCTTCGCGAAGAGGTGGTAGGCCACGATCCCCGGGAGCACGAGATAAAGCGGGCCGAGCAGTTTCAGAAGCCCCGTCAGCAAGACGCCCTTCTGTCCCTCCGCCAGGCTGCTGGCCCCGAAGGTTCGCTGGATGATCTGCTGGTTGGTACACCAGTAGAAGAGGTTCAAAAGGGCCACGCCGGTAAACAGCGTGCTGAAGGGCACGCTCGTTTCAGCAGTTCCGATCGAGTTGAGCCGGGTGGGGTTGGCGGCCTGCAGTTGGCGAAAGCCCTCGATCACGCCCCCACCGTCGCTGACCCGGTTCAAGGCGAAGCCGACGATCATGAAGCCTCCCACGAGCAGGCCGATGCCATTGATCGTGTCGAGGGTAGCCAGGGTCTTGAGGCTGCCGAAGCGAGAATAGAGCGAACCCATGATCCCGATCAGAAAGACGGTTCCCCAGAGAATCACGGTGTCGGGATCGACCGAGCGGCCCAGGATCTCGACCGGCTCGGTGATCCCGGTGAGGCTCTTGAGGTCAAGCATCTGGGAGAGGCCGACGGCCCCGCTGTAGAGGATGATCGGGATCAGGATCAGGGCGTAGGCCACCAGAAAGATCATGTTGGCCAGGGTCTGCGTGCGGCGATCGAACCGGTTTTCCAGGAACTGGGGCACCGTCGTGATCCCGGCCCTGAGAAAGCGGGGCAGGAAGAAGAGGGCCATCAAGACCAACGCGATCACGGCGACGACCTCCCAGGCCATCACGCAGAGGCCGTCCTTGAAGGCTGCCCCGTTGAGCCCCACCATCTGCTCGGTCGAGAGATTGGTCAGCAGGAGCGAGCCGGCGATCACCGGAAAGGTGAGGGAGCGGCCGCCCAGAAAAAAGCCGTCCGCGGACCGCTTCTCATCTCCCCTGGTGAGGAGAAACGTCAGGAAGGCGGCAAAGAGCGTGAAACCGAGGAACGAAAGCAGCGTCATGAAGGGGCATCCGGGTGCCGGGGATCACGCGGCACAGAGCCGAGGAAACTCGTTCCCAACCCCGCCGCGGCACCAGTCTCGCCTTCAATCCGCCTCCTGCCAAGGGTTGCCCGCTGGGCAGCCGTCCGGCGGATGCCTCAGCCCACCTGCCGGCCGGGCCGTCGGAGGACCGACCAGTTCTGGTCACCTCCCAGAATCACGCTGGCACCTTGGAGCGAGCCATCCACCAGCCGGGCGACGTTCACGCCCGTCGAGGCCTGCCGCCAGATGATGTCGTTGCGGCCGTCGCCATCGGCGTCTTCCGTGGCCACCACCGACCAGTCGAGGCTCCCTCCCACCCAGGCCGACTGCTGGAGAATGGCATCGACCAGCCGCCACTGCACGACCGAGCCGGTCGAGGCCTGCCGCCAGAGCACGTCGCCGTAGCCGTCGCTGTCGAAGTCGCCGGTGGCCGTGATCTCCCAGTCGGGGCTGCCGCCAAGCACCGTTGCCGAGAGTTCGCTGGCCCCCGCCATCCGCTTGACGATGTTGGTGCCCGTGGCGGCATGCCGCCAGATCAGGTCGGTGGTGCCATCGGCATTGGCATCGAAGTTGGGATCGGTCGCCGCCAGCCGCCACGAGGTGTCACCGCCGATCAGCGTCTGCTGCTTCGTCGCCGCACCGTTCATCAGCCACATCACGTTGACGCCGCTGGCATGGTGTCGCCAGACAACGTCGGTCCGCCCATCGCCGTCGTAGTCGCCCGAGCCGTCGATGCCCCACTCGGTGCTGCCGCCAATCACGTCGGCTGAGCGGATCGAGCCGTCGGCATTGAAGATCCGCATCACGCCCAGCCCGCTGGAAGCCTGCAGCCAGACGAAATCGGTCACCCCGTCGCCGTTGAAATCGCCGGGGGCACCGATCGTCCAGTCGGCGTCACCGCCGAGGATCCGCGTCCCGGTCATGGTTCCACTGGCGTCGTAGAGCGTGCCGACCACGATCCCGCTGGCCGCGGTGGAGCGTATCGAGGTTCTGCGTGACGGCGCGTCGGCCATCTACGGCTCCGACGCGGTGGGTGGTGTGATCAACATCATCCTGCGCAAGGACTACGAGGGCATGCACCTCACCTACGG
>CALGAS010000413.1 GCA_937959175.1 uncultured bacterium
GGGTTCACCTCGCGCGGGCTCGGGGTGGCCGGTGCCATCTCGCCGGACGCTTGCTACGAGCATCCTGCTCTCCGCTCGCTCGGAGGTAATCGAGCTTCGCCATCCGGTGGGTTCACCTCGCGCGGGCTCGGGGTGGCCGGTGCCATCTCGCCGGACGCTTGCTCCGAGCATCCTGCTCTCCGCTCGCTCGGAGGTAATCGAGCTTCGCCATCCGGGCTTCGCTCGATTTCCTCACGCCGGCTCGATTGGCACCGGCCACCCCTCGCGAACCCGTATTCCGCGCGTTCTCGGTTTGGAAAAGGGTACAGGCACCTCGCTTCGCTCGGAGCCAGTCCCCTTTTCCATAGAAGCCCCCCGGCGCGAGCCGGGGGGACGGCGGGCTGTTGGGCTTTTCCCGGTCCCCGGAAGCCCGCGAAACCGTTCACCACCAACCCCCCAAGCCGCTACCCGAACCAGGAGACCTCCGATTTGCCAACCGGTACTCAAGCGGGCCGTTTGACCTTCCCCCCTCGTTGCCCAGGTTCCAAACCCGGGCCCACGTTTCATCAACCGGTGGCCGCTCGCGAGAGATGCTCCCGCGCACGCTATTGCAGCTCGACCGGACGGATGCCGAGGGATCCGATTTCGGCGACCGGGCGGCTTGAATCCCGGCCGGCGGTCTGGGCCGTCTCGAGGTATTGCTCCATCTTCGCGACCCGGTCGCGAACTGCCGCCGGGACGCGGGCCCGATCGGCGGCCGCGTCGATCGGGCCGTCAAAGACGACCCGGCCGGTGGCATCGCTGACCAGCAGACGAGTCTCGTCGCCACGGCTGAGGCGAATCCGGTAGTCGGGATCCTGACGGAGGAGCGTCTCGTCGGAGAGCTGCCGCAGCCGGCTGGTTGCCATCTGCCGGCTGTCGGCCATCGGCTGCACCAGGGCCAGGGCCGAGGCGGCAGGGCGGAGCGGTCGCCGCGTGGAACTGTCGGCTGCGGTGACGACGGCGGGCGGGACGGACTCCGGCCTGGTTCCCAGTGGAAGTGCCACCTCACGTCCACCCCGCAGGACAATGCATTCGAGCTGATCATCCGCCTCGGCGGACTCGAGCAACGCATCGAACTGCTCGGGCAGAAGCAGCAGCTGGTCGTCGAGCCGCACGAGCACATCATGCTGGATGAATCCGACTGCCGCAGCCCGTGAGCCGGCGGCGACGTCGTCGACCACCAGGCCGGCTCCGCGCTTCAGCGCTAACTGACGACGGAGCACGGGCGAAGCCCGCCGCAGCGAAATGCCGAGCCCTTGGCTGCTGGCAGGTGGCTGCACGATCTCCGAAACCGGCTGCAGGTGTGACCGCCGCTGGGTTGGCTCGGCGGCGGGCAGCGGATGAGTCGAGCAGCAGGCGATCCAGGCGGCAGCCAGAATGCCTGCGGACAGGATTCGCGGGGCGAAGCGACCAGAAGCCGGAGACGTGGTGTTCATGGCTGCGGAACGGGAGGAACGGGGCGGCGAATGTTCCCGGACGACGAGCATCGTCCCGGGTCCGCGAACGAGCGGATATGTGACGTTTTTGGGCTGCGCACGCCAGAGGACTCCGGCGTTTTTTTTTCCGCGGGCCAACGGGTCGTCACACTGGGCAAGCGGGAGGGAGCTGGAAGCCGTCGTCACCGGGGGGCCAGGGGCAGGGGGGCGAGGCCGCGGAACAAACCGGGCCTGCGACCGTCACGACTCGTCCGGCTCGTTCCGCCTGGCCGATACCTTCCCTCAGCATCGAGGGCCGGAGCGACCGGCCTCGTCGAACCGCACGCTTCTTGTCAGGGAGAATGGTGATGTCGTCTCGCACGCTGACCGCCGCGATCGGATGTGGCTGCACGCTGGTGATCCTGGCCTCGATGATCACCTCGGCCGATGCCGCTCCCCGCTGGCGATGGGGCCGGATGCTCAGCAGCGGCCCGCAGCGGACCGGCCGCGTGAGTACGCCGGTTCCCGACACGCCTCCCTTGGTGCCCGGCACCGGCAGCCTCGTCAAGAACGTGGTCGATGACTTCGAGAGCGAGGACTGGACCTGGTACTACCGGCACCCGAAGAGCTCCGAGGAGCAGGACAAGCGGATGCGCGGCCCGATGGGCAAGAGCAAGAACGGCCGCTGGTTCGAGGGCCCCAAGCGGGGCACCCCCGACGTGGTCAAGCGGGTTGAACTTCCGGCCCCGGGCCTGGAGGGGAGCGAGCATGGCATGCTGATCGCCACGCTCCATGCCGGCATTCCCGGCCGGGTCACCTATCAGATGCAGCAGGACGACCTGATCTACAACCTCAGCCGGTTTGCCCGCAGCGGGATGTCGGTCGCCGACAGCCCGAGCGTCGTGGTCCGGGTCTACATGCCGCCCTTCGAGCAGTGGGAGGATCGCAGCGGCCCCAGCTTCGGCTTCCGGGCCGGCTGCTACACCCATGCGATCATCACCGGCGATGACAATCCCGCTGCCGGCGAGTTCGGCGTGCAGGAGTATTGGCCGGGCATGTTCATCTGCTTCGAGAGCAGCCACGACGGGAAGTTCGAGGAGGATGGGGCCTACATCCGCGTCCGCTGCAATCGCAACGGCGGCGAGATCCGCGGCCCGAAGATCGAGCAACTCGGCTGGTGGACGCTGGGGCTCTCGTTCTCGCCCGACGGCGTCGTCCACTATTTCGCCAGCCCCGGGGTCGACAATCTCACCGCCGAGGACCACATCACGTCGCAGTTCGCCTACGCCTACCGGACCGAGCGGCTGAAGACCTTCTTCTTCAACGTCTGCACCCACGACGACGGCAAGACCTGGAGCACCCCCTGGGTGATCGACGACCCGCAGGTGTTCTTCGTCAACCGGCGGCAGATGGCCACCAAGCCGGCCGAGAAGGTCGCCGCCGAGGCCTCCGCGGGTTCGGCCACCAAATAACGCAGAGGCCGCCGGCTCAGCGGGCGGTGCGGGTGAAGCTGCAGGTGGGCGGGCAAAGCCCTGCGAGGGCCTCGCCTGTTGTCTCGCAGCTGACCGCGAAACTATCGGAGCCGTCCGGCTCCAGCCGGAGCGTCGCCGCCCGGCCGGTGTCTGTCCCCTGGCCGTCGATCCGGACCAGCCATCCCGGCTCCTGTCGCGACCAACTCGCCTCGGCAAACCGGCCATCGGCCGAAAAGATCCAGGAGCGGATAGTCTGCCGTTCGGGATCCCAGCCGATCACCTCGGTGAGTTCCTGGCGTCCCGTCGCGGCCGGCGGCAGGAGGGCTGGGATCGCGGTGTCGCCAGCCCTGGGAGGCGTGGCGGTCGCCGCGTCGGGGACGACGACATGGCTGCGGACGAGGAACCGGCGGCCGGGCGCCCAGGAACAGTCGCTGCTGGCGGTCACTCCGCTGCCGACATTTTCCCAGGAGCCGACCAGCCAGGCCAGTTCATCGAGGGGGCCGGCGGGGTGCGATGCCGCGGCTGTCTCCGCCTCGCGGACGTTGGAGAGCAGCCAGCGATCACCCTCGCGGATCACGACTGCCGAAAAACGGCTGCCGGCCACGGAGCCATCCTCGTAGGCGACCTGTGAGATTCCGTCGACCACCGCCACGTCGTCGCGAAGCGAGCGAATCGAGTCGATGTCGATGTCGAGGCTGGCCCCGTGATCGACCTCAAAGAGTTCGGCAAAGATCCCGCGGACGGCCTCGCGGCCGGTTGTCCGGCGGCCGGAGTCGAGATCGATATTTTCACAGCTGTCCGCCCAGTGGGCAGCGGCTGCCTCGGCATCGTGGCGATTGAAGGCCTGCCGGTAGTCGGTGAGCATCGCCCCGATGGCGGCCACTGCCGGCCGGGCGGTCGCCGGAAGTCCCGGCAGGGGCCGAGGCTCGGCGAGCGATTCGGTACCGCCGACGAGTTGAATGGCATCGTCGCCGACCCGGCCAAGCGGCCTCGCGGCCGCAGTCGATTCGAGCGACGCTTCTGCAGTGGAGAGCGACGCGACGCGGAAGGGCCGGGGAGCCGCGATCACGACCGGCACCAGCCGCCGATACCGCCGCCCCGTGGACGAGACCGCGGGACGACCGGCGAGTTCCGGCTCGGCCGACACCGACGAGAAGCGAGCCTGGGAGGTGCCGTTGCCGCCGGAGCAGCCTGCCAGCATGGCCGCCAGCCCGCAGCAGGACACGGCAAGCACCCTGGTCGCTCGGGACCATACAGCGACGGCAAAACCAGACACGGGACCACCCTCCTTGCATCTCTGGACTTCTCGCCGGCAAGCCTCCAGCCGACAGGCCATGATCCTAGCCGAAGGGCGACGACTCCGCACACCCTCGCGGCGGTCGGCCGCTGCCGGTTCCTCGATTTTCCTGACCGGAAAGCGGGTCTGGTGGCCGGCGTTACTCCTTGCCGACCGTCACACCCGGAAAGTCGTCGGTGCGAAAGGGCGTCAGCGGGAGGCCGGCAGCTGAATAGAGATTGCAGACGGGATTGTCGGCCCAGGCGTAGCGGACGGCCACCGGCTCGGGGACGGCGTCGCTCCAGACCTCGATCCGGCCGTCTTTGCGGATCGCCGCCGTTGCAGGCACAAAGGTCTTGTTGGCCCCGGCAATCGTGAAGCCGAGCGGCTCCTTGACATCAAAGGGCCGCCAGCCGCCGGTGACATCGTCAAATGACAGCACCAGTTTGCCGCCATCCTTCTCCATCGCGGTGTAGCGGGGGCTGCGGCAGGCAATCTCGGACCTGCCGTAGGTCTCCGCCAGGGCCCAGCGGGCCAGTCGTTTGGCGACATCCTGCTTGTTCTTGGGGTGGATGTCTTTGCCCTCGCCCAGGTCGATGATCACGGCCTGACCGGTGTTGGGCAGGGCGTCGAGCGTCATCGTCTGAGCCTCGCGGAGTTCTGCCCAGTCGCTCTCAGCAGGCTCGGGCTTCTCGGCCCGGAAGTCGGCCAGCTGCACCCAGTAGAAGGGGAACTCGGCGTTGTCGGGCATCGCCCACTCCTCCCGCCAGGACTCGATCATGAAGGGGAAGAGGGTGCGGTATTGATGGGCCCGGCCGGCGTTGGACTCGCCCTGGTACCAGATCACGCCACGAATCCCGTAGCCGATCGAGGGGGTCAGCACGCCGGCGTGGATGTTGCCCGGCCGCTGGTTGCCTCCCATCAGCCGCTGG
>CALGAS010000414.1 GCA_937959175.1 uncultured bacterium
GCGGCGTATTTCAAAGCGATCACCGAGGAAGTCGCCGCGTTGATCGTCGAGTTTGGAAACAAGCAAACCGCATAGAATCGCTCTGGTGGGTGGCGTGTGACGAAAAGGGCCCCAGGTAGAAAAGGGGGACAGGCAGAAAAGGGGTACAGGCACCTCGCTTCGCTCGGAGCGAGTCCCCGTTTTTGGAGGCACGTCGCTTCGCTTGGGGCCCGCCACGTCTCATAAAAGCCCCCCGGCGCGAGCCGGGGGGACGGCGGGCCGTTGGGCCATCCCAGTCCCCGGAAGCCCGAACCACCGTTCACCACCGCAACGCCCAATCCGCGTTCACAACCAAAAGGCCTCTGGCATGCCGTCCGCCGCCGCCCAAGCTCGCGCCCGGGGCCTTCTCTTGGTCATCACAACAATCGAAAAACTCATGAGAGCCTTTCGACGCGCGGGAAAAGGGGTACAGGCACCTCGCTTCGCTCGGAGCCAGTCCCCTTTTCACAAACCCACCGCTCTCGCGGCTATCGGTCACTTCCTTCGCGTTGCTGTCGCTCCCTTCCTCTGCACGGCCCTCGCGGCAGCAGCGATCGTTGGTGCGCTCGCCGCCCCGGCTGCCGCCGTCGAGCCGGCGATCTGCTTCACCTCCCAGATGGTGCTCCAGCGGGAGATGCCGCTGCCGGTCTGGGGCACCGCCGAGCCCGGTGAACAGGTTCGCGTCGCGTTTGCAGCCGCGGCCGCCGAGGCGGAGGCCGACCGAGCAGGCCGCTGGCAGGCGACGCTCCCGCCCCAGGAAGCTTCCTCAGAGCCGCGACCGCTGGTGATCGCCGGCCGTGATTCAGAGGTCGTGCTCGAGGATGTGCTCGTTGGCGAGGTCTGGCTCTGTGCCGGCCAGTCGAACATGCTCCTGCCGCTTGCCCGGGTGGCCGACGCCAAGGCGGAAATCGCTGGGGCCGACCGGCCTGGCCTGAGACTCTTCACCTGGCAGGCCGCCGCCAGCGGTGACGGCGGGGCCTACTCGGCCGAGCAACTCGCCGCGCTCGCGCCCGGCCGGTTCGGAAGGGGATCGTGGAAGCGATCCAGCCCCGAGACGGCGGCTAGCTTTTCGGCGGTGGGCTACTTCTTTGGGGCAGCGCTCGCCGACAGGCTCGAACTCCCGGTCGGGATCGTCGCGGTCGCCGTCGGCGGCACGCCGGCTGAGGCCTGGATCAGCCGGCAGGCTCTGGCCGCCAGCCCGGCCACCCGCCCGCTGGTCACTGGCGACTGGCTGGCCAACCCGCGTCTCGACCCCTGGTGCCTCGGCCGGGCTCGCGACAATCTCTCAAAGGCCCTGGCCGGCTGCGCGACCGTGCCCCGCGACGCCCTCGGGCCGGCCCACCCGTTCAAGCCGGGCTTCATGTGGGAGGCGGGCCTTGCCCCCTTGGTGCCGCTGGCGATCCGCGGGGTCGCCTGGTACCAGGGGGAGAGCAACGCCGAGACGGCCGAGCGGGCGGCCCAGCATGCGGCAATCTTTCCGGTGCTCGTCGCCGACTGGCGACGGGCCTGGGGCCTTGAACTCCCCTTCGGCGTCGTGCAGCTGCCGGGCATGAACCGGCCCCACTGGCCCGCCTTCCGCGACGGCCAGCGGCAGCTGGCAGATGCAGTCCCGGGCATGGGACTAATCACGACGATCGACCTCGGTGACCCGCGAGATGTCCACCCGGCCGACAAGCGGCCGATCGGGGAGCGGCTGGCCGCCTGGGCGATGGCCGATGTCTACGGGCAGCCGGGGCCGGCCACCGGGCCGCTGCCCGTCAAGGCGGTGGCCGACGCCACCGGCCGCGTCACGATCGCCTTCAAAGCCACCGGGGGGGGTCTGAAAACGAATGACGGCCAGTCACCCCGGCACTTCGAAGTCGCCGGGCCCGACGGCCGGTTTCAGCGGGCGACGGCCACGATCGCCGGCGACTCGCTCGTTGTCGAGCCAGCCGGCCAAGCACCCCACGGTGGCATCCGCACGATCCGCTACGCCTGGCTCCCCTTTCCCAACCCGCCCGTGAATCTCACCGGCCAGACCGGCCTGCCGGCGACGCCGTTTGCGATCGACGTTGGGC
>CALGAS010000415.1 GCA_937959175.1 uncultured bacterium
CTCGAGTTGGAAAAGGGTACAGGCACCTCGCTTCGCTCGGAGCCAGTCCCCTTTTTCCATAGAAGCCCCCCGGCGCGAGCCGGGGGGACGGCGGGCCGTTGGGCGAGACCGGCCCCTGGGAGCCCACCAACCCCCGCACAACCAAAAGCCCAAACCGCCCTCACAACCATCCCGCGTCGGCATCCAACCCGCAGTCCCGCCCGGCCCACGCCGGGGGGTTCTCCGGCCGACATTGCACGCCATCCCGCGTCGGCATCCCCTCGGCCCCCCCGCTCAACCCACAAGGTCGAGCAGCACGTCCCTTACCTCGTGCATCGCCAGCCGCTCCCGGGCCGCCGAGCGGTCGCTGCACAGAAACACCGGCCCGTCCTCGGGCCGGTCGGGCAGCCGGCCGTGCGAACCTCGGACGAGACGTGCGTCGGTGCCGATCACGTCGAGGAGCGTCCGGAAGCCGAGGTTCTTTTTGGCGAGCGTCCAAGCGATCTTCACCGCCGGCAGGGAGATCGTCGGGTCGAGGAACAGCTCCACCGGGTCGTAGCCCGGCTTGCGGTGGATGTCGACCGTGCGGGCAAAGTCGGGCATCTTCGCGTCGTCGAGCCAGTAGTAATAGGTGAACCAGCGGTCCGCCTCAGCCACGGCCACGAGTTCCCCGGCCCGCTCGTGATCGAGCCCGGAGTCGGCGAGGGCCTCCCGATCAAGCACCTCGGAGATGCCCTCGGTCGCCTCGAGCACCGCCCGCACCTCGGCCACCCGGGCCGGATTTTTGACATACACGTGGGCCACCTGATGATCGACGACGGCGAAGGCCTCGCTCGCCCCCGCATCGAGCAACTCCCAGCCGAGATCGACCTCCTGAACCGCCAGGAGCCCCGCTCGCCGCAGCGCCCGATTGATGTCCACGCCGTCGCGGACCGCCGTGATCCCGTACTCCGAGAGCACGACCACCGCGTGGCCCGCATTGGCCGCCCATTCGACGAGCTCGCCGGCCACCCGATCGATCTCGCTGCAGGCCCGCACCGCCTCGGGGGAATCGGGGCCGAACCGCTGGAGGTCGTAGTCGAGGTGGGGCAGGTAGCAGAGCGTGACCGTCGGCCGCCGCCCTTCCATCACCCGGCGGGTCGCCGCGGCGATCCACTCCGAAGAGCGGATCCCGGCCCGCGGGCCCCAGAAGTCGAACAGCGGAAACCGCCCCAGCGGCCCCTGCAACTCCCGCTTCAGTTCAGCCGGCTGCGTATAGATGCTCGGGATCTTACGGCCGTCGGCCGGGTAGACCGGCCGGGGCGTGGCGGCCACATCCACCGCCGCGTGCATGTTGAACCACCAGAACATCTTCGCGGTGCTGAAGCCCTCACCAAACCGCCGCTTTCCGGCGTGCCAGAGTTTCTCGTCTTCGCACCCCACCAGCCGGTTGCTCTGCTTCCAGAACATCACCTCGGCGAGGTCCCGCCAGTACCAGCCGTTGGCCACGATCCCGTGGTCGCGGGGCGGCCGGCCGGTGAGCAGCGTGGCCTGGGCGGGGCAGGTGACCGCCGGCAGGACGGTGCCGAGCGAGGCGGTGAAGCCCGCCTGCCCGATCGCCGCCAGCCGGGGCGTGTGCGGGAGCAGGGCAGGCGTGAGCCCGACGACATCGACGACCAGCAGCGGCTTCATGCCGCCACCCTACCGCGGCCGGGCAGCGGCAGGCAAAGCCTGCTCGGCGAGCGACGCGAGACGTCGACATCCTCATTCGGCCGGAAGACCTGCCCGCCACGGTTGTGGTGATGAAGGCAGTGGACGTCCACCATCGCAACACCGCAGGCAGCGGCTGATTGACGGCAACGTGTGCTTCTGTATACTTGTTATCGATAATGGTAGCTCGTTCTGACGTAGAGTGTCTCCCGTGGCCACGATTCCCATTGCCGGCCCGTCCCGACATCTCATTTCGGTGGATGCGTTCTACCGAATGGGTGAGGCGGGCATCTTCGGACCCGCGGAGCGGGTGGAACTGATCGATGGGGAGATCATCGACATGTCACCGATCGGGGTCTTGCACGCGGCCATCGTGGATGCGCTGGTCAGGTTCTTGAGCCGTTGTGCTGGTGAGTCAGCATTCATTCGCTGCCAAAACCCGCTCCGGCTGGATGACTTCAACGAGCTCGAGCCCGACATCGCGGTCCTCCGGCCCCGGGCCGACTGCTACACGACAGCCCATCCCGGGCCGGCGGACGTCCTGCTCGTCATCGAGGTTGCGGATACGAGCCTTGCCTATGACCTCGGCACCAAGGTGCCGCTCTACGCTCGACATGGCATCCCGGAAGTCTGGGTGATCGACGCAACCACGCGGCGAACGCGGGTATTTCGCCAGCCGGCTGGTGGTCGTAAGGCCGGCAGTTCGACCGGCAGCCACGACGTGACTGATGTGAGCGTCGAGCCGCACGAACCGCTCGCGTGCGACAGCGTGGTCGACGACGCCGGAAGTCCAGTCGTCGTCGAGCTGGCTCGGCTGCTGCCCACGGTGAGCTGACCCGCGTTTCTGTGGACATCGGCGGCGGTAGGCGGCCCGCTGACCGACGGGTTTCCCTGATAGCCCGAAAAATTTTTGTGACGATTTCGGGCGGGGGGCGACTACCGGGGTGAGCAACGGCGATCCGGCTGTGAACGCCGGGAACTCCGACTGCATGCGCCGCTGTTTTCCAGCCCCTTCTGATCGAAAGGCCTGCACCGTGACAGATCCCGCTCGCCCCGTTTTCCCCGATGCCTCATCCCCGCGGCCGGCCGAGCGGCTTCGCCCCCGGGGACGCCTCGCCGCCGCCCTGGCCGCCTGCCTCGCCCTCGCCGCCGTCGCTGGCGGGGGGATCGCCTCGGCCGATGATGCCGAGGACGGCACTGCGGTCACCTCCGAGGGGTCCAGGAACATGCAGGATGAGCAGTCGGCCACGAAAGCATCCCGCCGCAAGGGCGTGAAATCCTCGGCCAGTGCCTCCGGGATG
>CALGAS010000416.1 GCA_937959175.1 uncultured bacterium
CAACGTGCCCGAGACCAAGACGGTCGAGTACACCGTCAAGGTTCCCTACACCGAGGAGATCGAGAAGTCCTACACGGTGATGGTGCCCGTCAAGGAGGAGAAGACGGCCACCTACCAGGTGCGGGTGCCCTACACCGAGGAGCGGACGGCCACCTACATGGTGAAGGTTCCCTACACCGAAGAGGTCGAGCAGACCTACACGGTGCGGGTTCCCTACACCGAGGAGATGACCGGCTACCGGACGGTGAAGCGTCGCGTGCCCGTCAAGAGCACCAAGACGGTCACCTGCCGGGGCGGCCACTGGGTCACCGAGGCCAAGGAGATCTCGGCCAACGGCAAGTACGACGCCGAGGGCAACCCCTGCTGCCCGAAGGTGGTCTGCTGCCGCAAGTGGGTGCCGACCTGCGAGACCAAGGAGATCGAGGTCACCTCGTGGAAGACCGAGTGTGAGCAGGTCCCCTACACCTACTGCGTGAAGAAGTATCGCTGCGAGGAGCGGACCCGCACCGTCTGCGTGCGGAAGACCCGCTGCGAGGAGCGGACCCGCACCTACTGCGTGAAGAAGTTCCGCTGCGAGGAGCGGACGCGGAACTACTGCGTCACGAAGATGGTGCCCGAGACCCGGACCAAGACGGTCTGTGTCAACAAGTGCCGCTGTGAGACTCGCACCCGCGAGATCACGGTCAACAAGTGCGTTCCCGAGACTCGCACTCGCGAGGTCTGCTACACCGTCAAGGTTCCGGTCGAGAAGACCAAGACCTACCAGGTGTGCTGCAGCGACATCGTCGAGGAAGAGAAGACGGAGCAGTACACCGTCCGGGTGCCGAAGACGGTCACCAAGAAGGTGTGCGTCAAGGTCCGGAAGTGCGTCGAGGAAGAGGTCCCGGCTGATGCCTGCGGCAATGGCTGCAGCAACGGCAACGGCGGCCACCGCAAGGGCGGCCTCCTCCACTGCCGCAAGGGCTGCTGAGTGACGCACGCCCGAGGCGGGCAATCGTCCCCTGTGTTGTGAATGCGGCGGGCCGGGTGGGACTTCCCACTCGGCCCGTCTGCTTTTTGCCGAGCAGCCGCTTTCGCTGAAAGCAGCCCACTCCCGGTACGATGCTTCTCCGGTCATCCACCACCGTCCAACCATGAGAGCCTCGGATGCAGACGCTTGCCTACACCGGAAGCCGGGTCGAGGAGATCCGCGGCCTGTTCGACGCCTCCGGGCTCTGTCTGGAGATCGGACCGAGCTACAACCCGATTCTCCCCAAGGCGGAAGGCTACGCCGTCGAGACGATCGACTACTGCGATGCCGCCGGCCTGCGGGCCAAGTACGAGTCGCACCCCGGGGTCGATCGGACGAAGATCGAGGAGGTCGACCACATCTGGCAGGGCGAGCCGCTCTCAAGGATCGTCGGTGAGGGACGGTTCGACGTGGTGGTAGCCTCCCATGTGATCGAGCACACCCCCGACATGCTCGGCTTTCTGCTGGAGTGTGAGAAGACGCTCGCCCCGGCGGGTCGGCTGGTACTGGTCGTACCCGACCGGCGGCGGTGCTTCGACTTCTTCCGGCCCGCCTCGACCACCGGGAGCGTGCTCCAGGCGCATTTCGAGGGACGAACGCGGCATTCGGCCGGCTCGGCCTTCGACTTCGTCGCCAACTACGCGAACCTCGAGCCGGCCGACTCTGAGGCTCCCACCGGCCGCTTCACGCTGCCCAACTCGGTCGCGGCGGCCGCCAAGGCCGCGGCCCGGTTTCGTGACGCCCCGGGCTACGAGGACTGCCACGCCTGGGTCTACACGCCGTCGAGCTTCCGGCTAATCGCGAGCGATCTGGCCGCCGCCGGCCTGCTCGGCCTCCGGGAAGAGGGCTTCTGGGAGACGCCGATCTTCGAGTTTGTCACGATCCTCTCGCGAACCGGCGGCGGCTGCCCGCTCGACCGGCCCGCGCTCCTGGCGGCAGCTCACCGCGAGGCCGGCGAACCGGCCGCCCCCTCGCCCCCCGGCTCGTAACCGGGGCCGCCGCTCCTCGCAAGGGCGTTCATGCCCGATTCAGATTGGCTTCAGGCACCGTTCAGAGCCCAGCCGGGGGTTCCTGACCACGCCGCGGTGAGCCGGGCCGGCGTTTCTCGGGGTTTTCCCCTGCGTCGCTGAATCTGCCGCGGCCCCCTGCCGGCGGCGGCCCCCTGCCGGATGACCCGCCGGCGACCGACCACTTGCCGCCGGCCGTACTCACTGCATTGCTTGCCTCCGGGCAGCGTTCCAACGCCGGGCCGACTTCGGCCACCGGACACCGCATCAATCACTCGATCCGAAAGGCCTCGATCATGTTTGCCAACCTCCCGCAGCGGCTTGCGACCCTCCTTGCCCCCACGACCAGCCGGCAGCGCCGCCGTCAGGCCGACCGCCAGGGTCGCCGCCGGCAGCGAGCGGGGCTCGCTGCGGAGTCACTCGAGCCGCGGACGGTGCTCGCAGCGATGGTCGCCGGCTTCGATCCGGCCACCAATCCCGCCGCCGGCGATGCCAATCTCGACGGCCAGGTCGACATCTTCGACATGGTGAGCGTCACGGCCGCCGGTGCCTACGGCAGCGGAGCGGCGGCAGGCTGGTCTGCAGGCGACTTCAACGGCGACGCGGTGGCTGACGTGTTCGACATGGTGGGCGTCAGTTCGGCCGGCTTCTACGGGCAGGGTCGCTACGTCGCCGACCCGATGCCCCACGATCCCGACCCCGCCGATCCCCACGCCGGGCATCCTGGCGGCGACCACCCGATGCCGCCGGCCGAGAGTGAGTACATCGACCTGGCGAGCTTCGGGATGTCGGAAGGGAGCGATCACACCCACCTCCACGAACTCGAAGGGGGCCGCACGCCGATCACGACCGAGGCCCTGGTCGCCCTCAACGGGCTGCGAGACTTCCTGGGGCTTTCACCGGTCGACCTCGAGACGGTCGGCCGGTGGGCCTTTGCCAACGAGCTGACCAACAACGCCCAGGCCTGGGGCAACGACCTCTCCGGGGTCGGTCTCTATTACTCGATGCAGGGGGCGAAGGTGGGCTGGATTCGCGACGCCGCCTTCGACCCGCAGATCCTCGCCGACATCCAACGAACCGCCCGGCTCGGCGGGGCGGCCGACGCCCTGGCGATGGTCGAGACCTTCGGCCACGAGGGCTTCCGCGCTTATCTGGCGACCGCCGGCCTGGAGACCGTCTTCGTCAACACGCTGAAGATGGAGCCGCACTACGCCGGCTGGATGCACGACCGCTGCCACGGCTGGCTCGACATCGACGGGGTCGCGATCGCCCATGATCTCAACCACCTGACCGTCCTCAGCCACGATCAGACCCAGCCCTTCATGAACGACACCTTCGACTGGCCGCAGTGGCCGGCCCTCGAGGTCTCGCACGACCGTGTAATCGACTATTTCCAGAGCATGGTGACCCTCGGCGACCCGCTCGGGGAAAACATCGCCGGTCCTCCAGGGTCCGAGCCGGCTCCCATCGACCCGGTGTCGCCGCCGGCCGAGCTGCCCCCGGCCCCGATGCCCGCCCCGACACCGGAAGCCGGCTCGCCGGTCCTCGCAGACCTCAGCGGTGACATCTGGTGGGGCGGGCTGACCGTCAACCTCGCCCTGACCAACACCAGCAGCGAGCCGCTTGAAAACTGGACCTATTCCTTCGTGACGCCCCACGAGATCACCGAGAGCGTCTGGGGCCTCGAAGTCGCGGCGGCCGAGGATCTCGGCGACGGCCTGACCCGCTACACGATCCGCGGGGCCGACTACGGAGCGGTGATCCAGCCGGGCTCGACGATGACCGTCGGCTTCACCGCCCTTCAGGGGATCGACCTCGGAACTGCGGGAGCCTTGACCGCCGCGGACGTG
>CALGAS010000417.1 GCA_937959175.1 uncultured bacterium
ATTCAGGTCAGCCCGCCAGACGGCCGAACATCGGCCAGGCCGGCGGGCTCACTCAACTGTTTCTTGTGGCGGCCCTCCCGACCGCCTCGATCCTCCGTTGCTCCTGGTTCACCATGGGTCTCTGTCTTGTCTCGGTTGCCATGCGGGTCGGCGGTTCAGGCTGCCCAGGTCTTGTCGGCGGGTTGCTCGCGGCCCTCCTGCCCGCCGGTCGCTGGCTGGCTGGCAGTTGGTGCGGCTCCCACGACGGCAAACACCTCGAGCTGCGGCTCGTGGGCGACCATCTCCTCGGTGAGCACCCGCAGATCGGGGAGCGGACGAGCCAACGCCTCGCGGACAGGATGCCGCAGCCCCGCCGGCACCAGCAGCACCGGCTGACCGCCGCGTTCGACGGCGACGCGGGTGGCCCGACGGATCTCCGCGACAAGGCGGGCTGGCGGCCGCGGCGCGGCTGCAGCTCCTGGCCGCAGGGCGTCGAGACCCGCCGGGGCGAGCCGTACCGCAGTGAGCCTGCCCTCGGGATCGCGTGCCCGGCGGCAGATCAAGCCTGCCAGCCGGCGTCGCACGATCTCGGCGAGCTGCCACGGTTCGGCCGCCTCGGCGGCATGGTCGGACATGATTTCCAGCAGTTCAGAGAGCGGCCGAATCGGCACCCCCTCGCGGAGCAGGCATTGCAGCGTCCGCTGAATGCGGGCAACGGAGAGCACGCCCGGCACGATCTGCTCGACGACTGCCGGCTGGCTTGCCCGCAGCGATTCGACCAGCCGGCTGACCGCATCGCGGGACAGGAGCCGGTCGGCATGGCGTCGCACGCTCGCCTCCAGGCTGCGGGCCACCACCGCCGCGGGCTCGAAGGCCGCCCCGCCCTGCTGGGCGACGGCCTCAGCACGGGCCTCACTCAGCCAGGCGGCGGCCCGACCGGTGAGCGGATCGACGGCCGGCTCCCCGTCGGCAAGACGTTCGCCCAGCGGTGGCAGCACCAGCTGCCGGCCGGCCGGAACCTCACCCTCGACGACGGTGTCACCGGCGATCGTGATCCGGTAGCCACGGTCGGCCAGCCGGAGATCATCGCGAAGCGACACGGCCGGCAGCACGATGCCGAGGTCGCCGGCGAGGTCTCCCCGCAGCGCGGCGACAGCTGCCGCGAGCGGGGAAGTTTCGCCGGCCACCAGATGCACGAGGCCCTCGCCAAGTTCCAAGACGATCCGCTCATCCGCCAAGACATCGGCGGCCACGGCCGTCGCGGCAGCTGGCGATGCGGGCGACACGGCCGGCCCGATGGCCTTCGGATTCGCGGCTGAACGACCATCCTGCTGCGGCGGTTGTTCCGGAGCGGCTCCCCGGCGGGCGGTGACGACCGCCGCCACGGCAACGGCGAGGGCCATCGCAGCCAGCGGCAGAAACGGCAGCCCCGAGACCGAGAGGAGCCCGAGGAAGACGGCCGTGATCGCCAGCACATGGGGCCGGGAACCGAACTGGCGGCCGAGTTCGCCCGCGAGATCGACCGACTGCGTCGACCGGGAGAGGAGCAGCCCGGTCGCCACCGAGACAAACAGCGCCGGCACGGCGCTCGCCAGGCCGTCGCCGATCGTCAACAGCGAGTAGACGCCCAGCGCCTTGTCGGCGGGCATGCCATATTCAGCCATCCCGATCGCCAGGCCACCAACGAGGTTGACGAGTGTGATCACCACGCTCGCCACCGCCTCGCCGCGGACAAACCGGCTGGCCCCGTCCATGCTCGCGAAGAAGTCGGCCTGTCGCTGAAGGTCGTGCCGCGCCTGGCGGGCCTGCTCGTGGGTGAACGTGCCCGCCTGGACCTCGCTGTCGATCGCCATCTGCCGACCAGGCAGGCCGTCGAGCGTAAACCGGGCCGCCACCTCGCTGATACGCGTCGAGCCGGCGGTGATCACGACGAACTGAACCACCGCGATGATCGCAAACACGACGCCACCGACGACGAGGTTGTTGGCGGCCACGAAGTTGCCGAAGGCCGCCACCACCTCGCCGGCTGCCGCCCCGCCATCGAGGGCGGCCCGCGACAGGATCAGCCGGGTGGTGGAGATGTTGAGCACGAGCCGGATCAGGGTCGCCCCCAGGAGGAAACTGGGAAAGACGCTCATTTCCAGCGGCGTGCGGGCAGCCAGCGCGCCGAGCAACGCGAGCACCGCCATCGTGAGATTGGCCGCCAGGAGCAGGTCGACCACGACCGGCGGAACCGGCGCGAGCACGACGAGTACCGCCAGCAGGATTGCAACCGGCAGGGCGTAATCCGCGACATGGGCTGAGAGCGGCCGTCGCAGGGCGGCGACCGATCCAAATGTCTGGGCCATACGATGACGAGCGGCCGGACTGACCCGGCCGAGAGGGTGTTGAAAACGTGACCGGCGGCCGGAGACGCTCCGCCGCGAGGGCGGGACAGTAGCGGGCCCCCGGCCACCAGTCCAGACCGCTCCAACAGCCCGCTGGCACCCCATTTCCGACACAACCCCCATAAAAGCCCCCCGGCGCGAGCCGGGGAGACGGCGGGCCGTTGGGCGAGACCGCCGCCGATACACGCAACGCGTTCACCACCAACACGCCCAATCCGCGTTCACAACCACTCAACCCCGGGTTTGCCAACAACCCGGGACGGCGGGCCATTGGGCGGGGTTCGCCTCGCGCAGGCTCGGGGTGAGCCCGTGCCGTCTCTCGGACGCTCGCTTCGCGACCAATCCGCCTCCGGCGGATCGGTGCCCGCCATGGCCTCCGCTTCGCTCGGAGAACTCCTCGCTTCGCCATCCTGGCTACGCTCGGATTTCTACGCCGGCTCGATTGGCACTGGCCCACCCCTCGCGAACCCGGATTCCGCACGTCCTCGGGTTGGAAAAGGGTACAGGCACCTCGCTTCGCTCGGAGCCAGTCCCCTTTTCCATAAAAGCCCCCCGGCGCGAGCCGGGGGGACGGCGGGCCGTTGGGCCGCCCATCTCCCGATCACCACTCGGCGTTCACCACCAGCACGCCCAATCCGCGATCACCACCGACACGCCCCATCACATCCCCGTATCATGCGTTGCGAAACTCTTCTCCCAGGAGCCCCGCATGCACTTCGAACGCTTCGGCTTGTCATTCGACTACCCCGACAACTGGTCCCTCGACACCGAAGACAGCGAGGGACGGTTCGCCACGGCCACCGTGCAGTCTCCGGACGGGGCCTTCTGGTCGGTCAGCGGTCACGCCCCCGGCGGCGACCCGGCCGCCCTCGCGGAGGCATTCGTCGCCGAGATGCGGGAGGAATACCGGGAACTCGACGTCGAGGAGGCCGCGACCGAGGTGGCCGGCCAGCTGCTGCCGGGCTTTGACCTCAACTTCTACTGCCTCGACCTCACCAACACCGCGGAGGTGCGGACGCTCGCCACCGAAACGGCGATCTACCTGCTCATCACCCAGGCGGAAGATCGCGAGTGGGAAGAGGTGGCCCCGGTCTTCGCCGCGATCACGACGACCTTTGTGCGAGGCCTGGCGGGCTGAACAAGGCCCCCGGGTCAGGCCCGCGATGGAGCCGTCTGCTCACCGTGGACGCCGCCCCGGCCGCCCGGCGGATCGCGGAAAGATGGCTGCCCCAGAAGTTCTGCTGATGGGGGCTGTTGTGTCGCCACACCCGAGCGACGTGCCTAAGATCCGCGACCCAGCCGGGCCGTGCTGCGGGCTCCACTTCCCGCGGCGGCCACATTGTGGTGCAGATGGCGTGCCAAACCGGCTTCCGCCGCCGAATCGGGCCAAGCGGGTCCGGTTGGTGAGTCAAGGAAGACCATGCGGCCCCGCAGCCGTCGTAGGGCTCCCAGATTTACAAGCCTGCAACCGGCAGGACCGTCAGGTTCGTCACCCCGGTTTGCAAATCTTACAGCCTGCCAGCACTTACAGCCTGCCAGCGCGACCGCGGGCGAATGCGGCAGCCTGCTCGTAGATCTCTTCGTGCCCGGCCGCCATCGCCCCGGCGGTGTGCCGACTGCGGGCGAGGGCGTGGCCGTGGCGGCCGCAGGCGGCGGCCCGGGCTGCATCATCGGCAAGCGTCGCGATGGCCCGGGCCAGGTCGGCCGGGTCACCCGGCTCGTGCAGGAGGCCGGCCCGCTGGTCGTCGAGCAGTTCCGGGAAGGTGCCGTGATCGCTGGCCACGACCGGGACGCCCGCGGCTAGGGCCTCGATCACCGGCAAGCCCTTGGCCTCGGGGTGGGTCGTCGGCATGGCGAACAGATCGACTTCTTCAAGCAGGGCAAGCTTGCCAGGTCGGTCGACTTGGCCTCGCCAGTCGAAGCGGTCGGCCAGGCCGAGTTCCTCGGCGACCGCCAGGCAGCCGGCCAGGTAGGTCCGCTCGGCCTCGACCGTCGCTCCGGCGGCGACGAGCCTGACGTCGCGGCGTTGATCGCGAAGCAGCCCCACCGCCCGGATCGCCCGATCGAGCCCCTTTTCCGGGCAGGCCCGGGCCAAGAAGCCGATCGTCACGCCGCCGCCGCTGGCCGCCCGCCTCGCCGCGAGGTCGGGCGGCTCGGCGGGAAAGCCCGTCAGGTCGACCCCGTGGGGCACAACGGCCAGCTTCTCCGCCGGGATCGCCATTCGGTCGGCCATGAAGTCGGCATAGAACGTGTTAAGGCCCACGAACCGATCGACATCGGCCGCCCGCTCCGTCAGCAGGCTCCAAATCCGCTCCCGGTAGGGCTCGGGCGTCTGGTCGATGAAGAGATCCTCGCCGGAGAGGCTGCAGACGATCCCGCAGCCGGCGGCCTGCCCGATCGCCCGGGCCAGACCGAGCAGGAGCACGTTGGAGAGATGGACGACGTCGGGGCGAACCTCGGCGGCCAGCCAGCGGGCGAGCTTGAGCACCTCCTTCCGCTGGTGCCCGGCCTCGCCCTCGAGCGACGAAACCGTCAGCGGCCCCAGGTCAGCGGGCCTGGCCGAGCCGGTGCGGCCCGAGAGCCAGGCCAGCAGCCTTCGCGAGTCGAACGGCCGGTCGAGAAAGGAGGGCGTGTGCCGCAGGAGCGGGACGTGCTCCTGGAGCCAGACATTCACGCCTCCCATCACCACCCGCTCGATGGCGACGTTCTCCTCGTCGGTCGTGGTCGGCACGTAAGCAGGCACGAGGATCGCATCCCGGCCGCGTTCGCGAAGGGCCCGCACGAGCGTGTTGTCGTGGAGGCACGAGCCGCAGATCCGGCCTCCCGCCCCGGCGGTGATGTGGACGATCCGCATCGGTCAACGATCAGCGTTGAGAAAAAGGGGACATTCTACTTTTCGATGCCGTTGATAC
>CALGAS010000418.1 GCA_937959175.1 uncultured bacterium
CCCTGGCCCATCGCCGGCACGTGACCGCCATGAAAATGAAAGTTGGTGGCGATTTGGTTGGCGTCGAGATTGGTGCTGAGGTCGTTGGTGATCGAGAGCTTGAGCGTGTCACCGGGATTCAGCTGAAGTGTCGGGCCGGGGAAGGCGGCGGGGTAGCTCGTCCCGTAGGCGTCAAACTGGTAGGCCATCGCGGCGATCTGCTGGCCCGTGGCGTCATCCGTGGTGTTGCCACTGAAGAGATTCTCCGTTCCGTACCGGATCGGATTGCTGTCGCTGCCGGCGCTGACGAGCCTGACACTCGCCTCCAAGACACCATCGCGGCTGGATATCACCGCCGGCTCCGCGAACGGCTGCAGCTGATTGGGGTATGCCGCAATGTCGGGGGCCAGCAGATTCTCGGCGGCGAGCAGCAGCCGCGGCTCGAGCTGCTCGGCCGAAAACGACCCTCGCGAGGCGGCCCGCCCGGCAAGCGACCGGCGGCCTCTGCCGAGGCGTATGCGGCGGGGGCTCCTCCTGCGGGGCAGTTTTGCGACGACGCGTGACGGGCGGGCGGTGGGCGACATGCTGCAGGCTCCTCACTAAAAAGGAATAACTCTTCTGATCCGTCAGAAGGTTATCTCTTATTTGGGAAGCCTGCAAGCGATTTTTTTGGCCCCCTTGCGGGGTCGCGGCCTGCCGCCGCCTCCGCCCGCCGCCCCTGCCCCAGAGCTGGACACACCGCCACCAAAAACGTACAGTTCATGTGTACAGAAGGAGGTTGCGATGCTCGGTGTGAACGTGACAACTCTAAGGCAGAACCTGCCGGCATACTTGGCCAGGGTTGCCCGCGGGGAACGGCTTTCGGTAACGCTCCGCGGACGGGTGATCGCAGAAATCTCACCCCCGACGCCGCAACCGGATGCCGCCGAGGCGGCCCGCGAACGCTTGAAAGGCAGCCTGCTCTGCTATGACCAGCCCTTCGAGCCGGTTTTGCCTGCCGACGACTGGGACATGAACCGTTGATCGTCATCGACACCCATGTCCTGGTGTGGTGGCTTACGCATGCTCCCGGTCTTTCCCGGAAGGCCAAGCGGACGCTCGCAGCCCATGGTGATCCAGGCCAGATTGTCGTTTCCGCGATCAGTCTGCTTGAAATCGCGACTGCAATACGCCGCGACCGGCTGCGATTGAGCATGCCGTTGGACCAGTGGCTGGCAGATATGAACAGCCTGCCCGAAATCAGGGTCGAGCCGGTTTCCGCCACCATTGCCGTTCTCGCCGGCGGTTTGGAGGAACCGATGCATGGCGACCCGGCGGACCGACTCATCGTGGCAACAAGCTCCACGCTGGGAGTGCCGCTGGTGACCGGCGACCAAAAACTTCGGGCATACCGGGGCGTCAAAGCGATTTGGTGAGCACCGAAAGATTTCCCGGCGTATTGCACGCGAGGCTACCTTTCACACTCGACAACTCGGCGCCGGCCCTCGCCCGCAGTTACTCGGCGAGCTCGCGGCGGGCGGCCTCGATCTGCTCCCGCTTCGCCTCGCCGACCGTCGGCCACTCGAGGCCGAGCCGGCGGATCGTCCCGGCGAGCACCGCCCCGACCGCCGCCCGGCTGACCCACTTCTTGTCGGCCGGGATCACGTACCAGGGGGCGTGCTCGCTGCTGGTCTCGCCGATCGCCGCCTCGTAGGCGTCCATGTAGGCGTCCCAGTGGCCCCGCTCCGCGATGTCGGACGCGGAAAACTTCCAGTGCTTGTCGGGCTCGTTGATCCGGTCGAGAAACCGCTGCCGCTGCTCCTCCCGGGAGACGTTCAGAAAGAACTTGACGATCGCCGTGCCGTTGCGGGCCAGGTGCCGCTCGAAGGCGTTGATGTCGTCGAAACGGTCCTGCCAGGTCTGCTCGCAGGGCTCGACCCCCGGAATCCGCTGAGCGGAGAGCAGCCGGGGATGCACCCGGACGATCAGCACCTCCTCGTAATAGGAGCGGTTGAAGATCCCGATCCGGCCCCGCTCGGGCAGCCGCTTCATGCACCGCCAGAGGAAGGTGTGGTCGAGCTCCTCGGCCGACGGATGCTTGAAGCTCGTCACCTCGACGCCCTGCGGGTTGACGCCGCTCATCACATGCTTGATCGCGCCGTCCTTGCCGGCGGCATCCATCGCCTGAAAGAGCACCAGCACGCTCCAGGTATTGGCCGCGTAGAGCAGCTCCTGGGTGGCGGCGAGCTCCTTCCGGCTCTCCTTGAGAATCTCCTTGGCCCGGCTCTTCCGCTTCTTCTCGGGCACATCCTCGTCGCCTGCCCAGGCGGAATCGTGATCGGCGAGGCGGAAGGGCTTCCCGGGCTTGACGCGGAAGAGCTTGTCGGCGAGGTCGTAGTCGAGCGGCATGAGGGCATTGTGCCAGGTCGTCGGCCGCGGCACATCCCCGGCACGACTGGCCTGAGCCCCGAGACCCCGACGGCTACTCGTAGACCCGGCGAACGATCCGCTCGACAAAGGGCAGCCGGGCCAGTTCCAGGAGGATTTCCCGGTGACGCGGCTGGTGGGTCGTGCCGCTGCAGAGGGCAAAGCCCGGCCC
>CALGAS010000419.1 GCA_937959175.1 uncultured bacterium
CTTCGAGGCGATCCGGGCGGGGGCGTCGGGCTACCTGCTGAAGTCGGAGCCGGTGGCCAGGATCGTGGCGGCGGTCCGCGAGGTGCAAGCGGGCGGGGCGCCGATGACCCCCGAGGTGGCCAGGAGGGTGCTGGTCGAGTTTCAGGAGGCGGCCCCCCCGTCAGCCGAAGCCGCCGCGGGCGGTCCGCCCCCGGCGGCCGCGGCGCTCTCGGACCGGGAACTGGACGTGCTTCGGCTTCTGGCCGAGGGGCTCGTGAAGAAGGAGGTGGCCAGCCATCTGGGCCTCAGCCCCCACACCGTCGACAACTACATCCGCCGCATCTACGCGAAGCTTCACGTCAACACGGTCGGCGCCGCCGTCGCCCGGGCCGTGCGAGACGGCATGGTCTGAGGCCGCCACCCGCCTGGCGGACGCGGCCGCCAGGGGGGCATCGGGCCGCGGTTTCCCGACGGCGGTGTCACCGCGTTGGCCGCCTAGGCCAGGTCGAGCGGGACGTCGGCGTCACCAAACCGGTCGACCGACAGGCCCATGCGCTGCATCAGGGCGAGATAGAGCCGGCAGAGGCGACGATCCTCCCGGCCGCGGAAATCATGCAGCCGGCCGCCTTGGATCGTGCCGCCACCGCCGCCGGCGAGGACGATCGGCAGTTCCTTCGCGTCGTGGGCGTTGCCATCCATCAGGCTCGAGCAGAAGAGCACCATCGAGTTGTCGAGCAGCGTCCGCTCACCCTCGACGGTGGCCTCCATTTTCCCGAGCAGCCGGGCCAGCAGGGCGACGTGATACTCGTTGACCCGCTGATACTGCTCCAGCCGCTCGGCATTGTTGGCATGGTGGCTGAGCTCGTGCTGACCGCCATGGATGCCCCCCAGGAAGCTGAAGTTCATGTTCGAGAGATCGTTGTTGAGCATCAGCGTGGCCACCCGGGTGCGGTCCATCTGGAAAGCCAACAGCAGGATGTCGCACATCAGCTCGAGATGCTCCTTGGGCTCGGCCGGGATGCCCGGGCCCGGCCGCTCGAGGGTGGGCTCGGTGACCGTGGGCCGCCAGCCGTGGCCGCCCGTCTCCCGCTGGCTCTCTTCCGCCGACCGCTCGATTCGCCGCTCCAGCTCGCGGACGCTGGTGAGATATTCGTCGAGCTTGGCACGATCCCGGCCACCGAGCCGCCCCCGGAGCGAGGCCGCTTCGGCCGCCACGAGATCGAGCACGCTGGCATCGGCTCGCCGCCGGCTGCCGTCGTCGAAGAGCTGGTCGAAGGCCTGGCGGGGCACGATCTCCTTGGGGGCCGGCGTGGTGGGGCTGCTCCAGGAGACGTAGGCCGAATAGATCTGGGTGTAGCCGGAGTCGGTGCTGTAGCCGGGCGGCTCGGTGCCCAACACGATGCTCGGCAACGGCGTCGCTCGCCCGACCGATCGGGCCATCAGCTGGTCGACCGAGATTCCCACTTCGACGTCGGTCGTCGTCCGCTTGACCTTCAGCCCGGAGAGGACGTTCATCTTCGGATAATGGCCGTTGTCGCCCACGGTGGCGGCCGGATTCCAGAGCCCCTGAAAGACATTCACCTTCCCGGCATGCGGGGCCAGGGGCGAGAGCGACTTGGCAAACTCGATCCCGTCGGGGGCAGGCTTCGCGCCCCAGTGGTGCGGGTTGACGCCATTGCCCATGAAGAGGGCGGCGAACCGCACCGGCGGGCCGGCGGCCTCGGCGGCCGGGGCCAGCGACTCGAGCCAGGGCAGCCCGAGGGCCACGCCGGCCCCGCGGAGGAACCGGCGGCGGGAGAGATTGGAGAGCGGGCGGGCGGGGACGGTCATGGGCCGGCCTCCTGGGCGGGGGGGAGCGAACGATCGGGCGCGGGCGTCTCTGCTTGTTCATCGGCCGATCCGCCCCGGCGATTGAGGAACTGCCGGCTCTGGACGATGCCGAGCACCGCAGCCGAGATTCCGGCGTCTTCTTCCAGGATCCGGTCGCGGAGGCGCTCGACGAGCGGCAGGTCGGTGGGGAGGACGCCGCGGCCGAGGGCATAGCCGAGCAACTTGCGGCAGAACTGCAGCGTGACCAGGTCGCGGCGATCCGCCAGAAAGCCCCGCAGCCCCTCGAAGCCGGTGAAGGTCGTGCCATCGACGAACTCGGCCGAGAGGTCGAGCGGGGCGGAGCCGTCATCGCGGTCGCGACGGCGGCCGAGCACGTCGAAGCCCTCCAGGGCGAAGCCGAGCGGATCGATCCGGTCGTGGCAGGCGGCGCAGGCGGCCGCCGCCCGGTGGACCTTGAGCCGTTCGCGGATTCCCGCCCCTGCCGCGGCAACCGCCTCCTCCAGCGGCGGCACGTCGGCCGGCGGCGGGGGTGTGGGGGTGCCGAGCACCGCCGTGAGCACCCAGTTGCCGCGGAGCACCGGGCTCGTGCGTTGGGGATAGGAGGTGCTGGCGAGGATCGCGGCCATGCCCAGGAGGCCGCCGCGGCCATGATCGGCCACCTCGACGCGGCGGAGCTCGGGCCCCGCCACACCCGAGATCCCGTAGTGGGCGGCGAGCCGCTCGTTCAGAAAGGTGTGGCTGGCGTCGAAGAGTTCCCGGAGCGGGCGGTCGCGGCGGAAGAGGTCTGCCAGAAAGGCCGTCGCCTCGGCCTCCATGTCGGCCTGCAACTCGGGCGTGAACTCGGGGAAGCTGCCGCGGTCCACCGGGGCACGTTCGGCAAAGCCGCGAAACCGCAGCCAGCGAGCGGCGAACTCCCGGGCGAGGGCCGCCGACCGCGGGTCGGCAAGCATCCGTCGCACCTCGGCGGCGAGTCGCTCGGGTTCGACCAGGCTCCCGTCGGCCGCGGCCTGTCGAAGTTGCTCATCCGGCAGCGATGACCAGAGAAAGTAACTCAGCCGGCTGGCCAGTTCCCCCGGGCTCACCGGCTGTTCCGTGTCGTGCTCCTCCTCGATGCGAAACAGGAACCTCGGCGCCGCCAACACCGCCACGACCGCCTCCCGAGCAGCCTGCTCGCGGAGGCCGCCGGCCGCCGTCGGGTCGCCGGCGGCCACGGCGGCCCGGTAGATGCCGTGGAGCCGCTCCCGTTCCTCGCCGCTGAGCGGGCCCCGCCAGGCACGCTCGGCAAAGGCGTCGAGGTGGGCGAGCACCCGCGTATCCCAATCGGCCGCCTGCTTTTCCGTGAGGGTCAGGGTGCGAGCCAGGGCCCAGTCGCAGGAGAGTGCCGCATGCACGCCGCGGTCCTGCTCGGGCAGCAAGGCGAGCAGCTGCTCGTCGGAGAGCCAGTAGACCCGCGGATGGGCCGGGGGGGCGCGGAAGTTTTCGGTGATCCCCGAGAGCCGCAGGTCGAAGTTCTCCGGGAAGGCCTGCTTCATGAGGTTGAACTCGTGCATCGTGGCACGATGCCGCTCGGTGCCTCGCTTCCAGACCGTGACGGTGCCAGGCAGCACGCCGGCCGGGTCGGGCGGTTCGCCCGTCGTCGCGAGCCACTGGGCGGTCGCCTGGTCGGCAGCCGGGTCGTCGACATCGAGCCGGCCCTGGCCTTTGAAGTGCGTCGCCTCGCGGGGCAGCGGCAGGGTGACGACCGCGGCCGCGGCGACGACGAGTTCCGCGGGACCCGCGGCCCGGCCCGCCGGGTGCGTGCCAAACCGTCCGGCCGCGGCTGCCAGCCGGTCATGCTCGGAGCGGAGCTTGGCGATCTCGCCGGCGGCGGGCTCGCCCGCCTCGGGCTGCCCAAGCTCCTTGATGCGGGTCTCCACCTCCAGGCGGCGTTTGGTGAGCCATTCGCCGTAGGCTCGCCAGCCTCCGCCAAGCTTGATCTGCAGGTCGCTGAGCCGGACGATGTCGCCCTGGCTCCCATCGGCGGCGTCGCCGACGACCAGGTGCACCCGATCGGCACCGGCTGTCGCCGTGGCCAGCCGGTCGTTTCCCCGCAGGCTGTCGGCATCCTGCTGGGACCGCTGCGCCGACCGCCAGTAGCGATCGGGATCGGGCGTGTACCACGATCGCCGCTGGGCTTGAATCGCCGCCAGGCCCGCTTGCACCGCCGCGGGCACCTCCCGCGGGGCGTTCGGCTCCGGCGGGGGCAGCTGCCGCCAGGCCTGGCGGGTGAGGTCGAGGTAGCGGGAGGCCGGCTCCGTCGCCTGGAGAAACGCCCACCAGTTGGCGAGGTAGTGCCGTGCCAGGCCCGCCTCGTCGGCCAGTTGGTCGAGCGAGTCGGCACCGGTCTGGTCGCGATGGGCGTGCTTCCAACAGGCGAGCATGTAATCGGCCTCGCGGAGATCAGCCCCGTCGGCCGGCACGTGCGGCGCGGCCGCCTTCTGATACCAGACATAGATCGCTTGCTGGGCCTGGTCCCGCAGCGGCTCCGGCCCGCGGCTGCCGACCCGCTCCCGCTGAAAAGCGATCCCGGTGCCGGGCAGGATCGTGGCATGCTCGGCGATCCGACGGGCGGCACCCAGGTATCGGTCGAACTGTCCGGGGTTTACAAACAGCACGTCGCCGGTGTTGGCGAAGCCTTCGCCGCCTCCGCCGTCGGGCTCAAACTCCCGTGCCAGGCCGAAATCGACTCCCGTCAGGTCACGGATGGTGTTGTCATATTCGGCATTCGTCAGCCGCCGCAGCGTGACGTTGCCAGGATCGCCGGCATTCGCCTCGATCGCGGCCTGCAGCCCGCCCGCGAGCCACCCCAGAACCGCTTCGCGGTCGACGGCAGCCAGTTCGCCGGCGTCGTCGGGTGGCATCCGCCCGGTCTCGATCTGGTCGCGGACAGCCTGCCAGGCCCGGAAGTCGCCCGTCAGGTCCGGGGCGGCAAGGAGCCGGTCGAGGGCAACCGCCGCTTCGGGCTGCTCGCCGGAGTGACAGTCGAAGCAGGCCGCCTCCAGGATCGCCCGCGACTGGCCGAGATCGGCCCCGCGGCCGCAGGCGGCCAGCCAGGCCAAGCCGAGGGCCATTCCGACGGTGCCGGAGGAGAGGCGGGGTGCGGGCATGGTTCCGCAACTGGCTGAGGCAGGAAGGGCGGGAAGACGGCAGGGCGTCGCCTTGAAAGTGTACCCGCCAGAGGCAGGGGAGCCACTAACGGTCGCCAGCCGAATCAATCAAACAAGCAAGAAAGCGAAAAGGACAAACTCGAAACCGGTGATGCCGAGAACCAAATGATGCCGAGATTGGCCCGGTGATGACCAGACGGTGCCGGAGTCACCGCCGAGCTCACCGCCGGGGCCAGCGGCCGTCGACGATCGGCTCGAGCGTGAGCTTCGTCGGATCGACGACGACATGCTTCACCTTGCGCCGGTTCCAGGTGTAGGTAATGTGAACGAGGCCGTCGGAGGTCTGAATGATCGCCGGGTAGCTGTACTCGCCGGGAGCGTCTTCCAGGACGAGCGCCGCCTCCCAGGCGGTGCCGTCGCGACTCGCGGCGAGGTTGAGCGGTGTCCGCTTGCCCCCCCATTGCCCGGGCGTGCCCGCGACGTGGTTGTAGAACTCCTTATGCTGTTCCTCGGTGATCTCCGAC
>CALGAS010000420.1 GCA_937959175.1 uncultured bacterium
TGGCTGCCCGGCTTCATCACCAGGCCGATGCCGAGGGCCACCACCGGCAGCCAGAGGGTGTGGACGCCGGGTGAGTTGGACGGCAGCACCAGGCCGAGGACGGGCGACTGGGGTTGGTAGCTGACGGTCACGCCCCGCTGCTCGACGCCGTAGCCGGCCCAGAGGATCGCGGGGTCGAGCCCGCGGGAGAGGGCATCGAGAATGCGGTCGAGGTTTGAGAGCACGAACATGTTCTTTTGCATGTTCGCCCGACAGAGGCTCTCGGGTAGGCCGGTCGTGGCCGACTGGCACTTCACAAACTGCTCCGGAGCCTGCAGCTCGCCGCCGACGGTCACGGTCCCGTTGGCGTAGAGATTGCCCGCGGTCTGGAGCCGCTCGACGATCTCCTCCGGATCGATCGCCAGGAGGGCCGCCCGGGCCCGATCCGCCTTTTTTAGGTCGCGGCCGACGATCCCGCCGCCGACCTGGCTGACCTCGGCGATGGGCTCGCCGGTGAGGAAGTGGACGAGCGTCTCGCGTTCGAGCGACTCGTACGGTTTGCCAAAACGCCAGGCAGGCAGATGCATCAGTAGACTCCCACGGTGGTCGCGGCGGCGAGCTTGCGGAACGGCCTGACGCCGCTGATGCCGTCCCAGGGATAGGCGGCAAAGGGCCGCTCCCGCTCTCCCTCATCCCGCTCGAGAAAACCGGGGATGAAGGTCTCCTTGGTCAGCGTCGTCAGCCGGACGCGGCCGGTCTCGCCGTAGGGCACGACGGTGTCGGGATCGTCGAAGTCGACGACCTCGATCACGGCCCGGGGCTGCGGGGCGTAGTAGGCGATCGTGTAGCCGTCGGCCGGCACCACCGGCCGGCTGGCTGCCAGGCCCATCAGGGTGTTGCCATAGGTCGGCGTCAGGTAGGCCCCGTCGAGGAGCTCCTCGACCGCGAACCGCGTCCACTGCGGGGTGAACTCGGTGCCGCCGGAGAAGATGCCGGTGATGCCCGCCTCGCGGATCGTGGTTCCCTTCTTCTCCAGGGCCAGGGCGAGGGCCTCGAGCAGCTTGGGCGTCGTGAACATGCAGCGGATCTCGTGGCCCGCCTCCAGGACCGTGATCGCCTGGTCGATGCAGTGCTGCTTGTAGGCCTCGAGGTGCTCCATCCAACCCTTCTGGATCAGCTTGATCACCCAGCGGGGGTCGAGATCGACGCAGAAGCAGATCCCGCCGCGATACTGGGCGAGGTGCTCGATCGAGAGCCGCAGCCGCCGCGGGCCGGACGGGCCGAGCATCAGCCAGTTGGCACCCTTCGGAAAGAACTCCTCGGGCAGCGTCTCGCTGAACATCTCGTAGTCGGTGCGGAAATCCCGGGAGTTGTATCGCGACTTTGGGATCCCCGTCGTGCCGCCGGTTTCAAACACATAGACCGGCTGATCCGCCAGTCCCTTGGGCACCCAGCGACGAATCGGCCCTCCGCGGAGCCACTCGTCTTCAAAGGGAGGAAACTTCTTGAGGTCGTCAAAGCAACGGACATCGGTCAGCGGATTGAAGGGGAGCGACGTCGCGTATTCCAGCCAGAACGGGCAGCCGGTCGACTCGTGGAAGTGCCAGGCGACGGTCTCGACGGTGTGGGCGTCGAGGGCGGCCCGGGCCGCGGCGACCTGCTCGGGCGAGGCGACATCGAAGACAGGCTGCTGCTCGGCGGAAGGGGCGGTGGCCATGACACTCCTGGCGGCGGGCTCGGGAACGGAGGGCGAAAAAAGGTTGCGGCCCGGCGGC
The DNA here is from genome assembly GCA_937959175.1 of uncultured bacterium. Taxonomy (GTDB): domain Bacteria; phylum Planctomycetota; class Planctomycetia; order Pirellulales; family UBA1268; genus QWPN01. The sequence continues at coordinate 1,755 of CALGAS010000420.1, forward strand.
GGTCAGCCCTCGGGCGACTGGCTCGGAGGCTGGGGCACCGGGGCACCGAGTTGGGCGAACAGCTGGAGCACACCGTTGAAGTGGGCGAGCCGCGGCCCATACCGATCGATGAACTCGCCGAGGGCATACTCGCTGTCGGAGAAGTCCTCGGCGTTCTCGGCCGCCTCCTGGGCGATCCCGGCGAGAAACTCGGTGTGCACCTGGGCGAGCGACTCGGCGGCCCGCCGGCAGGAGCGGGCCAGCTGCGGGTTGGCCTCCTTCCAGGCCTTGAGCTCGGCGGCCCGCTGGCGATGTTGGAGGGAAACCTGGCCGAGGATCTCCATTAGCAACTGGCCCTGATGCTTCGCCTGCTCGACGAGTTCCCGGAGCAGGGCATTGGTTTCGACGGCATCCCCGCTGGCAGCCGGACCGCCGGAAGCGGGGACGCCTGCAGAGATGTCCATCTGGGTGAAAAACGATGAATCGTCGTTCATGACCTCGAGGTTCTCCGCGGGTCTGCCGGGCAATCACAACGCCGTACCATCGTAGGCCCGATCCCGCCGATCTGCCACGCAGCCACGATTTTCGCCGCCTCGAGGCGACCCCAGATTCCCGCGCGGCCCTGCGTTGGAAAAGGGTACAGGCACCTCGCTTCGCTCGGAGCCAGTCCCCTTTTCCATA
>CALGAS010000421.1 GCA_937959175.1 uncultured bacterium
CGTAGAAATCCGAGCGCAGCCAGGATGGCGAAGCGAGGAGTTCTCCGAGCGAGCGAAGGGCACGATGCCCGTAGCGAGCGTCCGGCGAGATGGCACCGGCCACCCCGAGCCCGCGCGAGGTGAACCCGCCCTCAGGCCCGGCCCCGCAGCATGCCGTGCCAGTAGAGCCGGGGCAGGAGCTGCGTCTTCAAGAGCCACATGCTGTAGCGTTCCTTCGCCTGGTCGAAGGGAAACGACTCGGCCGGCTTTCCGTCGTAGTCGAACTCGGCGAGCATCATCTTGCCGTACCCGGTGACGACCGGGCAGGACGAATAGCCGTCGTAGGAGGCGGTGAGGGGCTGGCCCGCCATTGCGGCCCGCAGGTTGGCGACGACGACCGGGGCTTGCTTGCGGACGGCGGCGCCGGTCTTCGAGTTCGGCAGGCCGGCGGCATCGCCGAGGGCGAAGACGTTGGGATAGGCCGGGCTCTGGAGCGTGTGCTTGTCGGCGGCGCACCAGCCGTGCTCGTCGGCCAGCGGGCTCTCGCGAACGACGTCGGGCGGGCCCATCGGGGGCGTGACGTGCACCATGTCGTAGGCGACCGTTTGCCGCTCGTGGGTGTCGAGGTCTTCGAGCACCGCCTCACGGGCGTCGGGCTTCAGTTCGACGAGAGCGTGCCGAAACATCGTCTCGATGCCGCGGCGGGCGATGACCTTCTCGAGGGTGCGGCGGTATTTCTCGACCGAGAAGATCGCCTTGGCCGGCGAGGCAAACACGATCCGCGAGCGGTCGCGAACCCCCTGCCGCCGGAAGGCGTCGTCGGCGAGATACATGATCTTCTGCGGCGCCCCGCCGCACTTGACGGCGGTGTTGGGCACGGTGAAGAGGGCCGTGCCACCCGTGAAGCCGCGGATGCACTCCCAGGTGTAGTCGACATGCTTGGCCGAGTAGTTGCTGCAGATGCCGTGGCTGCCGATCCCCTCGGCCAGGCCGGGGATCGCCGTCCAGTTGATCTGGATGCCCAGGGCGACAATCAGCCAGTCGTAGGTGATCCGCTCGCCGCCGGCGGTGGTGACGGCGTTCTCCGCCGGGTGAATCGCCGCCACCCGGTCCTGGATCCAGTCGACACCGGGCGGGATGTAGTCGGCCTCGCGGCGACGGCTCGCCGAGAGCGGAAACACGCCGGCTCCGACGAGCGTCCAGAGCGGCTGGTAGTAGTGGTCTTTCGAGGGCTCGACGATCGCGATCCCGAGCCGGGAATCGGCCCGCCGCAGCTGAGCGGCGACCGTGATCCCGGCGGTGCCGCCGCCAAGGATCAGAACGGAAACGTGGCGATCGGCAGCAGACATCGCGAGGCACTCCCGGAACAAACGGCCCAAAAGAAGAATACAAATATATCGCGATACGTCGATATGTCAATCCAGGGCTAGCCGGGGCGGCCTCCAGGACTGCCTCGGCAACGAGTTCCCGCGGCCAGCACCGCAGCTTGCAGCCGGGTTTCTGGCCCGGCGGCTGCCCGGCGGCGGACGTGTTTGGTACACACTGCGGTCATGGATCGCACCACCCTGGCTACGGAAATCTTCGGCTCCCCGCGAGCGCTGATCGGGATGCTCC
>CALGAS010000422.1 GCA_937959175.1 uncultured bacterium
ATCCGCTCGACCGCTACCAGCGACCGGCGGTGCTGGTCGCCGATCTGCTCGCGTGCGCCGAGGCCGAGGGCTATGCGATCACGATCGGCACGGGGAGCCTGGAAGCGGCGATGCCGGTCGCCCCCGGGCCGTCCCGTCTTCCCTGGGTGGTCCCGCCGATCCTGTTGCTGCTGATTGTCGGCGGTCTCTGGCTGCGTTCGACGGCGGCTCGCCGCCAGGGGGGCCCGCTGCCGGAGGCGGGAACGCCGCCGGTCCCGGTTGCCGCCGCGACACCTCCGCGGCCCGCCCCGTGGAGGACGGTTGCCAACTCCGCAGCGTTGTCGGCAGCCCTGGCCGAGTTGCCCGGGGAGGCCGTCCTGGAGATTGACGCCGACGGCCCGCAGCAGATTGCCGGCTTCGCGACCGCTGGCCGGGCCATCACCCTGCGGGCCGCGGCCGGCCGGACACCGATTCTCGAAGTCGCCGTCGGCGACGAGCCGGACGGCATCCTCATCAACGGCGGGGCTTTAACACTCCAAGGGCTCGCGGTGCGGCTGCTCGCGACCGCCGGAGTTGACGCTGGCCCGGGCGGCGGCCGGCTCTTCGAGCTGGCCGGTGGCAGCCTCCGCTGCGAGGAGGTCGTGCTCCGGGTTTCCGGCCGACCCGACGCCGCGTCTCCCGCCGAGCCGGCGGCGGCGTTTGTCGCCATTTCGGATTCGGCCGACGCCGAGACCGCCGACGGCACGGCTGAAAACAGAATCGTTTTCCAGGGCGTGCGGGCGGGCGGCGACGCGACCCTGGTGGCGGTCGATGCGGCGGGCGGCGGCCGGACATCGCTGCGTTGGGATGGCGGGGCGGTTGTGACACCTCGTCACCTCCTCACGGTGCAAGGAAGCCGCACCACGGGCACGGTTGTCGATCTCACCCTGACGGACGTTGTTGCCGTCTGCGGTAGCGGGCTGGTGATGACGAGAGATTCGGCCAGTCGGCCAATGGTGCCTCAGGTCAAGACGGCGGCGACTGGCTGCCGGTTTGTCGTCACCGATCCGAGCCGCTTTTTCGTGGATCAGGCGGGAATCGCGGTGCCGGCCGACTATCAGGCGGCCTTCCAGTGGGATGATCGTCATGGCAGGTATGAAGGCGGCAGCGTGTTTCGCAGCATCGCCGGAGGCATGACCGTAGCCTTCGGCGACGGTGCCGCCCCGGTCGTAAACGAGCCGGTCGCCGGGGGCCTGCCGCGGCCGGCGGATTGGTCGGGCTGGGGGGACTGAGCCATTCCTGCTGGATTCCGGGAGTCCATGGCGAGGATTTTTCCCCCACGTGCTTGACGATCCGCCCCGGCGACGGTTTCATAAACGGATGCGGCACGGATCTTCGGCCCGGCATGCAGGGTCGTCGCCACCCCTTCTGGAGCGATTTGATGACTTTCACCAGCCTCTCTTTCCGTCTTGCTGTTCTCAGCCTCGGTGCAGTCGTCGCCTTCTCGGCCGGCGAGGCCTTTGCGATCAAGCAGTTCTTCGACGAGTTCAAGGAGATGTACGTCAAGGAAGGCTCGCCGCTGGCGGCCGAGGTCGAGACGGCCAAATGCAACGTCTGCCACAAGGGCAAGAGCAAGAAGAATCGCAATGCCTACGGTGAGGCGCTGTCCAAGCTGCTCGACAAGAAGGAAGACAAGAAGAACGTCGAGAAGATCCGCCAGGCGCTCGAGACCGTCGCCGCGGAGTCGAGCGATCCGGCCGACGCCGCTGCCCCCACGTTCGGCGAGCTGATCGCAGCGGGCAAACTGCCGGGTGGCCCAGCCGAGTAGATCGCCTCAGGCGGCTGACGCCGCCAGCAGGAACTCGGGGAGGTCCGGGCAGGCGGCGATTGCCTCGGCATCGCGAGCGGCGGCAAAGACGCGGACCCGCTTGACGAGGCTGTCGAACTGTTCGTGGGCGAGGCTGCGGACCACGGGTGACAGTTCGGCCAGCGTCCGCCAGCCGTCCCCGTTGGCCGACATTCGGACCTGCAGTCGGAACTCCACCTCCCGTTCGACAGGCGGCGCGTCGATGATCAGCGTCGCCGGGTCGACCGGGCGGCCCAGGCGACTCGACAGGGCGCCGGCAAGGCGGTCGGAAATCGCGGCCATCTCCGGGTAGGGCCGACCAGCCAGCGCGGCATGCACATCGGGGTGCTCGCTGGCGTCAAAACTGCCGGCGCGTTTGCAGAGCTTCCGAACCGGGCCGAACAGCCCGGCGGCGAGGGGCTCCGCGGCAGAGCCGGCAGTGGCCTCGAGGAGCCAGGCAGCAAAGCTCTGGTCGTCGTGTCGCGTCAGCATGGCCGGCTCG
>CALGAS010000423.1 GCA_937959175.1 uncultured bacterium
GGAGCCAGTCCCCTTTTCATAGAAGCCCCCCGGCGCGAGCCGGGGGGACGGCGGGTCGTTGGGCCATCCCGGTCCCCGGAAGCCGAAGTGACCGTTCACAACCAACACGCCCCAAACGCGTTCATCACCAAGCGACCCCTGGTGGCTTTCGGCGCCCCCCGGGGGGACGGCGGGCCGTTGGCTCTTCCCAACAAGGCCCAGGTTGCAAACCTGGGCCCACGGTTTCCCCGCCAGCCCCGCTGCGCTTCAATCAAAGCGGCCCATCCCCGGCTCAGCCGTCTCCCATTTCCACGGTGACGCGGCGGGGCATCGCCAGGCGGGCGAACATCCCGAGCGTGCCCTTGGGCAGGCCGAGAAACTCGAGCCGCTCAAACCAGCCGGGGATGTCGCCGGCCAGCTTGCTGGTCACCTTCGTGCCCCGCAGGTCGAGCCGGCGGAGGTTCTTGATCGCCTTGAGCTGGAGGAGGCCCTCGTCGGTGAGTGAGCCGCCGGCGAGATCGAGCCGGGCGAGATCCTTGAGCGAGTCGGCCCGGAAGCCGAGCAGGATGCAGAACACGTCGTCGGCCGCCGGGCCATTGAGCGTCACCGCAACGAGCTTGTCGGCGACGTGGCCGAAGTCGTCGCCAAACGACTTTCGGAGCCAGTCGGTCTCCTCCATCTCGACGCTGCCGCCCCGCTCGATCGTCTCGGTCACGACTTCCTGCTGCTGGGAGTAGGCGTCGATCTTCGAAGCGAGCCACTCGAGCTTGCTCGCCTTGAACTTGACGAACTCGGTCGCATCCTCGAAGGCCTGCTGCACCCGGACGAACTCCTCCTGGCTGCCGCCCCGATCGGGATGGGCCTCGCGGGCCCGCACGAGATAGGCCTGCTTCACGTCTTCGAGCGTCACCGGCGGCATCAGCCCGAGCGTGATCAGGCACTCGGGACGCAGGGCGGAAGACTGGGCAGGCTGGGACATGGGCGAAACCTGGGAAGGCACGGTGCAGAGAGGCCTCAGGCGGCAGCCTGCTGGCATCACGCCTGCGTAGCGTAGCAGACGCCCCGCGCGAGCCAAGCAGACGCCAGCCGGAGTCGGCCAGCCTTGCTGGCCTTGCCCGGCACGGGGGGATTCTCTATTTCCCCGGCACAAGGAGGGCTTGCCATGCAGACTGCCTCGTCGCAGCGAAACGGGTACGGACGTGAGATCCTCGGGGCCACGCTGGTCGTGGCGGTGGCCCTGGCCTGGAGGCTCTGGCAGGGCGGCATGCCCGCCGATGCCACGCCGCCCGCCACGCCGGCATCAGCGGCAGCGAAGCCCGAGGCCCCGGCCACCGGCGCGGAGCCCCTGGCCCTCGTCAACGGCGCCGAGATCACCGCCGCCCAGCTCGCCGCCGAGTGCCTGGCCCGCCACGGCCGGAGCGTCCTCGAGACGCTCGTCAATCGGGCGATCATCGAGCAGGCCTGCCGGCAGGCAGGGATCACGGTCACCCAGGCCGATGTCGACGCCGAGATCGAGGTGATGGCCAAGCGGTTCAAGGTGCCCCGCGAGAAGTGGCTCGAACTGATCGAGAAGGAGCGGGGCATCTCTCCGACCCAGTATGCCGCCGACATCGTCTGGCCGATGCTCGCGCTGCAGGCACTGGCCCGCGACGCTGGCGAGCCGACCGCAGCAGAAATCCAAACCTTGTTTGAGAACCGCTTCGGCCCGGCCGTGAAGGCCCGGATCATCGTCACCCGCACCCGCGAGGAGGCCGAGTCGCTGCAGGCCCAGGCGATCGCGGCCGGGGAAGAGTTTGGTGCGCTGGCCCGCCAGCATTCGGTCGATGTCGGCAGCGCCAGTGCCAATGGCTGGGTGCAGCCGATCCGCCTCCACTCCGGCGACCCCGCCTTCGACCGGGCGGCCTTCGCCCTCGAGCCGGGCGAGATCTCGCCGGTGGTCCAGGTGGCCGATCAGTTCATCGTCATCAAGTGCGAAGGCCGGCTGCCGGCGGCCGACGTGAATCCGGCCGAGGTGCAGCCGCAACTGGCCGCGGAGATCCGCGAGCGAAAGAGCCGCAAGGCGTCGCACGAGGTCTTCGAGCAGCTCCAGCAGACCAGCCGGATCGAGAACGTGCTCAACGACCCCGAGCGATCGCGGCAGCAGCCCGGTGTTGCGGCGACGGTCAACGGTGAGACGATCAGCATCGAGGAAGTTCGCGGCGTCGCCCTCGAGCGGCATGGCGGGGAGGTCCTCGAGATCCTGATCACCCGCACCCTGATCGGTCAGGCCCTCGGCAGCCAGCAGCTGCGGATCGTGCAGGCGGACCTCGATGCCGAGGTGGCCCGGGCGGCGGCCTCGCTCGGCTTCAAGAAGGACGATGGCAGCCCCGACGTCGATGCCTGGCTCGAGCGGGTGACCCGCGAGGAGAAGATCCCCCTGCGGCACTACATGGAGGATGTCGTCTGGCCGTCGGTGGCCCTTAAGAAGCTCGTCGGGGGCGTGCCGGTGCTCCAGGAGGACCTCGACAAGGCCTTCACCGCCACCTTCGGCCCCCGGGCCCGCTGCCGGATCATCGTGCTCGACAACCAGCGGCGGGCTCAGGAGGTCTGGCAGATGGCCCGCCAGAATCCGACGCCCGAGGCGATCGGGGCCCTCGCGGAGACCTACTCGGTCGATCCGACCACCCGTTCGCTGCGGGGCGAGGTGCCGCCGATCCAGCGGCATGGCGGCCAGCCGACGCTGGAACGCGAGGTGTTTGCCCTCGAGCCCGGGGAACTCTCGGGCGTGGTGCAGGTGGCCGACCGGTTCATGGTGATCCTCTGCGAGGGCTTTACCGAGCCGGCGGCGGTCGCCTTCGAGGAAGTTCGCGACGAGCTCTACGACGACATCTTCGAGAAGAAGCAGCGGATCGAAATGGCCCGCTACTTCAGCCACCTCCGCGAGTCGGCCACGATCGACAACTTCCTGGCCGGCACGAGCCAGTCGCCCGCGGCCCGGAAGCCCGGCCAGCGGGGCACGACCCTCTCGACCGTTGCCAACGGCGAGCTGGAGAAGCCGCGGGCCGGCAGCCGCCGAGCCGATGGCGTCGTGCCGGCGGGCCACACCGCTCCTGCCGGACGGTAGCGACGCGAGCCGGCCGCGGGCTCTGCGAGGCTACTCGTCGTTGCCCCGCAGCTTGGCCAGCACGGTGTAGTCCTCGAGGGTCGTCGTGTCGCCGACGGTCTCCCGGCCGGCTGCGATGTCGCGGAGCAGCCGCCGCATGATCTTGCCGCTGCGGGTCTTGGGGAGGCTGGCCGCGAAGTGGATGTCGTCGGGCGAGGCGAGGGCCCCGATCTGATGGCGGACATGCTTGCGGAGGGTGTCTTTGAGGGCATCGCCCGGCTCCCCGTCGCGGAGGGTGACAAAGACCGCGATCGCCTCCCCCTTGACCTCGTGGGGCCGGCCGACCGCCGCCGCCTCGGCAACGGCGGGATGACTCACCAGGGCGCTTTCGATCTCGATCGTCGAAAGCCGGTGGCCGGCGACGTTGAGCACGTCGTCGATCCGTCCCATGATCCAGTAATAGCCGTCGGCATCCTGGCGGGCGTTGTCGCCGGCAAGATACTTGCCCGGCACCCGGGCCCAGTAGGTCTCGACGAAGCGGGCGTCGTCGCCCCAGATCCCGCGGAGCATCCCCGGCCAGGGCTGCTTCATCACGAGCCAGCCGCCCTCGCCCGGCTCGACCGGATGGCCGGCGGCATCGACGATCTCGGGCACCACCCCCGGCAGCGGCAGCGTGCAGCTGCCCGGCTTGGTCGGCGTGCAGCCGGGCAGCGGGCTCATCATGATCCCGCCGGTCTCGGTCTGCCACCAGGTGTCGACGATCGGGCACTTCTTCGCCCCGATCACCTCGTGATACCAAATCCAGGCCTCGGGATTGATGCCCTCGCCGACGGTGCCCAGCAGCCGCAGGCTCGAGAGATCGCGGCCCTCGATGTGGCTCAGGCCCCACTTCATGAAGGCCCGGATCGCGGTCGGCGCGGTGTAGAAGATCGTCGGCTTCTCCTGCTCGATGATCTCCCAGAAGCGGCCCTCGTGGGGGGCGTTGGGGGCCCCCTCGTAGATCAGGATGCTGGTGCCGGAGGCCAGCGGGCCGTACGTGACGTAGCTGTGGCCGGTGATCCAGCCGCAGTCGGCGGTGCACCAGAAGAGGTCGTCGTCTTGCAGGTCGAAGACCCACTCGGCGGTCGTCTTGGCCCAGAGCATGTAGCCGGCGGTGGTGTGCTTGATGCCCTTGGGCTTCCCGGTCGAGCCGCTCGTATAAAGGATGAAGAGGGGGGCTTCGGAGTCCATCGGCTCCGGCGGCAGGTCGGCCGGCATCCCCTCGACCAGATCGTGCCACCAGACGTCGCGGCCCGGCTGCATGGCGATCTCCTGGCCGGTTCGCTTGAGCACGATCACGTGCTTGACGGTTGTGGGCGGATGAGTCGGCGAGGCGAGGGCCTCGTCGACGTTGTGCTTCAGCGGCAGCTGGGCTCCTCGCCGCCAGCCGCCGTCGGCCGTGATCACCGCCACGGCGGCGGCATCGTGGTTGCGGTCGGCGATCGCCTCGCTCGAGAAGCCGCCGAAGATCACCGAGTGCACGGCGCCGATCCGGGCGCAGGCGAGCATCGCGATCACCAGTTCCGGGGTCATCGGCATGTAGATCGAGACGACGTCCCCCTCCTTGATGCCGAGCTTCTTGAGGCCCGCGGCGAACCGGCAGACCTCGGCATGGAGTTCCTTGAAGGTGTATTCCTTCCGTTCGCTGGTCGGTTCACCGACCCAGACCAGTGCCGTCTTGTCGCCCCGGCCCGCGGCGATGTGGGCGTCGAGGCAGACGGCTGAGGCATTGATCGTCCCGCCGGGGAACCAGCTGGCGAACGGGGGCTCCCAGTCGAGCACCGTGCTGTAGGGCGTGATCCAGGGGAGGGCCTTGGCCCGCTCGTCCCAGAAAGCGACGGGATCGGCGGCGGCCGCGTCGTAGAGCCGCTGATAGTCCTCGAGCGAACCGATCCGGGCCTTGGCTGAAAACTCCGCCGGCGGCGGGAAGACCCGCGCCTCGGTCATCACGCTGGCCACCCGGCCCGCCGCCTTCGTGCCCGTCGTCGCATCCGCCTCAGCCATGTCGCCTTCTCCCTGCGTATGTTTCCGCGTGCCAGCGGCCCGCAGTCGAACCTTTGGTCGTCATTCCGCCACAGCGGCGGCCGGCCGCACCGTCAGCCGGGCCGGGCGGGCGTAGTCGGCGGCGATCCGAGCCGCCTCGGCGACCGCCATCTCCCCCGGCTGCACCCAGAACCGATAGCCCACCACGAGCGGACTGTCCGGCTCGAGGTCATGGGCAAAGTATGAGCCGAAGCGGGCGTAAGACCGCTCGCTCATCCGGGCCTCGCCCGGATTGGCCGGCCGATTGGCCCGCACGACGGTGTATCGCTGGCCGCCCACGACGAAACTGGCCGCGTGCCAGGCCGCGTCGACGTAGGTCTTGTCCTGCGGCCAGTTCCGCTCTTCGCCCGGCTTCCCCTTGCCGTCGGGCCGGAGGTAGTAGGTGTCGCCCTTCGTCGCCTCGGCGACTTCATTGGAGGCCCGGAAGTGAACGCCGGCATGCTGGGGATCGCCGTCGAGGCGAACCGGTTCGGCCGAGCTGAGCCGGCTGCTGAAGTCGATGACCGTGCCGCCGGCCACGGGCACCACATCGAGCTCGCGGGCCTCCGCCACGAGCGGCTTCCCGTCGCTGCCGATCCAGTCGATGGCCACGCGTTGCACGCCCGCCACCGGGCCGGCCGTCTCGAGGATGGTTTCCCGGTGCTCCTGGCGGGCCTGGCCCCGACAGTGCCAGCAGTCGGACTGGCGTGAGCGGCCGTCGCCGTGGCTAATCCGGTTGTAGCCGAAGAAGATGC
>CALGAS010000424.1 GCA_937959175.1 uncultured bacterium
TCGACCGCAACATCAACTACACCAACGTCTGCACGGCGGTCTGCGACTTCTGCGCCTTCTACCGCGGCCCCAAAAGCTCGGAGGGCTATGTCCTCGACCGCGACGTGCTCTTGAAGAAGATCGAGGAAACAGTCGCTCTCGGCGGCGACCAGATTCTGATGCAGGGCGGGCTCCACCCGACACTGCCGCTGGAGTGGTATGAGGAACTGCTCCACGACATCAAAAGCCGCTTTCCGCAGGTCAACGTCCACGGCTTCTCGCCTCCCGAGATTTACCACTTCACGAAGGTCTCGAAGCGGCCGCTGCGGGAGGTCCTCGAGCGGCTGGCGCAGGCGGGCCTCGGCTCGCTGCCGGGCGGGGGCGCCGAGATTCTCGTCGACCGTGTCCGGGCCGCGATCACCCGCGGCAAGGTGATGACCGACGACTGGCTCGAGGTCAATCGCCAGTGGCACCGGCTCGGCGGCCGGAGCACGGCCACGATGATGTACGGCCACGTCGAGACGCTCGCCGAGCGGGTCGAGCATCTCGAGCGGCTGCGGGATCTGCAGGATGAGACCGGCGGCTTCACCGCCTTCATCTGCTGGTCGTTCCAGCCCGACAATACCGAGATGGATGAGACGCCGCCGGCGGGTCCCTTCGAGTATCTGAAGACTCAGGCCGTGGCTCGGCTGTTCCTCGACAACTTCCCCAACATCCAGTCGAGCTGGGTGACGCAGGGCCGCGAGATCGGCCAGCTCGCCCTTCTCTTTGGCGCCAACGACATGGGCAGCCTGATGATCGAGGAAAATGTCGTCAGTGCCGCCGGCACCGTCCACCACCTCACGCTCGACGAGATGAAGAGTGCGATCTCGGAGCTGGGCTGGATTCCGCGGCGGCGAAACGTGTTCTATGAACTCTTCGAGGAGGAGCCGGCGGTCACGCTTGCTCCTGCGGCCGACGCTCGGCCCGGCTTCGTGCCGCTGCCGGTCGCGGGCACCTCGCCCTGACAGCGGTTATCGACGGCCTGGGCCGATGTGCTTCGCGGTGGCCTGCGGTTATCGGCTCTGGCGCTCCCATCCGGCGGCACGCCCCGGTCCTGACGGTCTGATTCCGTGACGCTGCCCTCCCGTCTGACGCTCCGGTGCCGCTGGCTGCTCCCGATGGTCGGGCCGCCGCTGGAAAACGCCTGGCTGCGGCTCGAGCGGGGGCAGATCGCCGCGGTCGGCCGGGGACGGCGGTCCGGACCGGCCGCCGCGACGCGGGATCTCGGCGATGCCATCGTGCTGCCGGGGCTCGTCAACGCCCACACGCACCTCGAGTTTTCAGATTGCACCGCACCGCTCGACGCCAGTGGCGGGCTGCCGGGCTGGATCGGTCGCGTTGTGGCGGTCCGCCACGGCCGGGAGGCCAAAGCCACACCGGGTCACGACGCTCAGGCGGGCATCCTGGGAGCGATTCGCCGCGGGCTGGGCCAGAGTGCCGCCGCCGGCGTGACGACGATCGGCGAGATTGCGACCGCGGCTCCGCCTGCTGCCTATCGCGGCCCCGGCCCGCGGGTGCGGGTATTTCAGGAAGGCCTCGGCCTTCGGGCGGCCGCTCTGGCCTCGGTGCCCCGGGCGATCGAGGCCGACCTCAACCGGCTTGAAAAGGCGGGCATCGCCGCCGGCCTCTCGCCACACGCCCCCTACTCGGTCGCTGCGCCGCTTGGCCGCCGACTGATCGAAGTGGCCCGCCGTCACGGCCTTCCCGTGGCGATGCACCTCCTCGAGAGCCGAGAAGAGGAGGAACTGCTCGCCGCCGGCAGCGGCCCCTTCCGCCGTCTCCTCGAGGATCTGGGAGCCTGGGATCCTCTGGCACCGCCGGCCCTCCTGCCGGCCGCCGAATGGATCGGCCAGTTGGCCCGGGCTCGGCGTGGCATCGTTGTGCACGCCACCCACATCGGCCGCGATCGGGCGGCCCTGGCTCGCCTGGCCCGCCATCGCGACCGGCTGGCCGTCGTCGTCTGCCCGCGGACAACGCGGGCAATCTCCGGCGTGCTACCGCCGCTAGCGATCCTCCGCGACGCTGGCATCCGCGTGGCGATCGGCACCGACAGCCGGGCGAGCAATCCCGATCTCTCGGTGCTCGCCGAGTGCCGCACGCTCGTCGATGCCGGGCTCGCCTCGCCTGAGGACGCCCTCCGGATGGCGACCACCAACGGGGCCTGGGCGATCGGCTTCGAGCCGCAGGCCGGTCGAATCGCCGTCGGCCGGCCGGCGGATCTGGTCATCATCCGGCCCGCTGCGGCCGCAGCAGTCGCCAGCGACCCGTTCGCCGCCGCCCTCGACCCGGCGGCCGCGATCACCGCCACGCTCCGCCGCGGCCGGCTCATCGCCGGTGAGGTCCGCTAAGCGAAGACGCCCTCGAGATTCACCGTTGTTGGTGAATCTCGGTGTCGGCCGTTGAGCCCGCCGGGAACCTTTTGCAGCCTCGCCGCATCTGATCCTATGCTGCCGCGAGACAGGATTGCCGGCGGCCCGCCCACGGAGGATCGAGGTCATGCCCACGAGCGCTCTCCGACCGCTTCTTTTGCTGACGCTGCTGGCGGGCATACCCGCCGCCCATGGCGACGGCCTGATCGTGATCGACCGGCCGCCCCCTGGCTGGCGGCCGCAGCCGCATCTGCCTCACGCCTTCGCGCCCCTGGAGGTCCGTCGCCACCATGTGACCGTCTCGATCGACGGCCAGGTCGCCGTGACCGAGGTGGATCAGACATTCTTCAATCCCGGCGCTCAGCAACTCGAGGGCACCTACCTCTTCCCGGTTCCCAAGGGAGCGAAGATTGACTCTTTCGCGATGGAGATCGACGGAAAGATGACCGAGGCCGAACTCCTCGACGCCGCGAAGGCCCGAAAGATCTACGAGGGAATCGTCCGCAGCATGAAGGATCCGGCCCTGCTGGAATATGCCGGACAGGACCTGTTCAAGGTGCGGATTTTCCCGCTCGAACCCGGCAAGGAGAAGCAGATCAAACTCAGATACACGCAGCTGCTGACAGCCGACGGCGGGCTGCTGGAGTATCGCTATCCGCTCAACACCGAGAAGTTTTCCGCCAAGCCGATCCGGTCGGTGAGCGTGACGGTGCGGCTGGAGGCCGACGAATCGCTGACCACGATCCATTCGCCGAGCCACGAGATCGAGGTGACGCGAGACGGCGACCGGAGGGCAACCGTCGGCTTCGAGGCCAACGACATCCGTCCCGACACCGATTTCCAGCTGATCTGGGGTGTCGAGCCGAGCGATGCGATCGGCCTGGGACTTCTCTGCCACCGCGAGCCGGGTGACGTCGAAGGCACCTTCGCCCTCTTCGCCGCCCCCGCGGCCGCGGCCGTGGCAGCTCCGTCGCAGCCCAAAGACATCGTCTTCATCCTCGACACCTCCGGCTCGATGGCCGACGGCGACAAGCTCGGCCAGGCCCGCCGGGCTGTAGAGTTCTGCCTGCGAAATCTCGATGGCGATGACCGCTTCGGCCTGGTCAGGTTCGCCACCGAGGCCGAGTCGCTCGCCGACAGGCTCCTGCCGGCCGATGCAGTCTCCCGCGACAAGGCCGTCGCCTTCGTGCAGGGCTTCAAGCCCATTGGAGGCACGGCGATCGCCGAGGCACTTTCCCGCGGCCTGAAGCTCGCCGCAGCCGGCCACGATCCCGACCGCCCCTGCTTTGTCGTCTTCCTGACCGACGGCCTCCCGACCGTCGGCGAAACCGATATCAGCCGGCTTGTGAAACTGGCCACAGATGTGATTGCCGACAAGCCCATCCGCGTCTTCTGCTTCGGTGTCGGCACCGACGTCAACACCCACCTCCTCGACCGGATCGTCGAACGGACCCGGGCGGCGAGCCAGTACGTGCTGCCGGGTGAAGACCTCGAACTCAAGCTCACCAATTTCTACGGCAAGATCGCCAGCCCCGTCCTGGCAAATCTGAAGCTCGCCGTGGAGGGTGACGTGCGGCTCTCAAAGATGCACCCGGCCCCGCTCCCTGATCTCTTCAAGGGCGAGCAGCTCGTCGTCTTCGGTCGGTTTGCGGGCAGCGGCCGGGCCACGCTCACGCTGACCGGGAGCGTGGCGGGAGAGCCCCGGCGGTTCACGATTACGAAATCATTTCCTGAACGGGACGATTCCCGCGATTTCCTTCCTCAACTCTGGGCAACTCGCCGGGTCGGGTTCCTTCTCGACCAGATCCGGCTCCACGGCGAAAGCAAGGAAATTCGCGAGGAGGTGGCAGAACTCGCCCGCCGCTACGGGATCGTGACCCCGTACACATCGTGGCTGATCCTGGAGGACGAAGGCCGCCGCAACGTCGCCGTCCGCGACCGCACACTCCAGGCGTTGGAGGCCGATCGTGATGCCCGGGCAGAAGCCGGCAGGATGTACGAATCGGCCAGCCGCCAAGCCAGTGGTGCTGCCGCCGTCGGCGACGCCCAGGCCTTCGACACCCTCCGCCGTGCCGAGGTGCTCGCTGCTCCGGCCGCCGCGAACGCGAAGTCGTGGCGGGGCCAGGCGGGCGAGGGAGCAGGGACGGGCCAGGCGGTGCAACGCGTCGTTAAGAACCAGCGGACGCAGAACATCGCCGGACGCACCTTCTACGCCAACGCCGGCCAATGGATCGACGCTCGCGTTCAGGAGCGAGCGGAGGCTCCCCGAAAAAAGATCCGCTTCGCCTCAGACGCCTACTTCGACCTGCTCGACCGCGACCCGACGGCGGCCCGCTGGCTGGCCCTGGGCCGCAACGTCGTCGTGCTCATCGGCGACGCTGTCGTGGAGATCATCGAATGATCAAGGACGCCGGGATCGCCCAACAACCCGCAGCCCCCCCGGCTCGCGCCGGGGGGCTTCTATGGAAAAGGGGCCGGGCTCCGAGCGAAGCG
>CALGAS010000425.1 GCA_937959175.1 uncultured bacterium
CACCACCAACCCGCCCCAAACGCTGTCACGACCAAGCGACCCCTGGTGGCTACCCACGCCTCCCAGGGGACGGCGGGCCGTTGGGCCTTCCCGGTCCCCGCGGTGGAGCGGTGTCTCTGCCGCCCTACGCCGCCCGGCTGCCCGACCGCGACCCGGCCGCCGGGCCGATCGTGCGGCGGACGACCCAGGTCGGCCGGCCCTGCACCTCCCGGTAGCCCCGCACGACATACTCGCCGACCACCGCCACGGCTCCCGTCGGCACCGCGGCGATCAGGCTCGCCACCGCTGTCACCGCCGCCAGCGAGAGCCCTTCGCGGGGCGGTCCGAGCCAGGCGGTCGCCGTCGCCGCGACCGCGGCGACCAGCCCCGTGGCCACCAGCCCGCCGGCGGCGAGCCAGGTCAGCCGCAGCGGGGCGTCCGAGGAGAGCACGAGCGCGTCGCCGGCGAGCTTGAGGAGCTTCCAGGGGGAATACTTCGTCTCGCCAGCGGCCCGCGGATGGCGGTCGTACCAGACCGGCTCGTGCCGGAAGCCGGCCCAGGGAACAAGGCTTCGCAGGTATCGCCGCTTCTCGGGCAGAGCGACGACCGCGTCGGCGACGGCCCGGTCGATCAGCTTGAAGTCGCCGGTGTCGACCGGCATCGGATAGGGGATCAGCCGGGCGAAGAGCCGGTGGTAGAGGCTCGCCGTCACCAGCTTGAAGGGGGTCTCGCCCGCCCGGCGGCGGCGGCGGCCGTAGGCGACGTCGACGCCCGCCCGCCAGGCGGCCACCATCTCGGGGATCACCTCGGGCGGGTCCTGGAGATCGGCGTCGGTGATCACGATCGCGTCGCCCCGGGCCGCCGCCAGGCCGGCCGACATCGCCGCCTGCTGGCCGAAGTTGCGGGAGAGTTCGATCACCGTGACGCGGCCGTCGCGGGCGGCGATTCGCTCGAGCCGGTCGAGCGTGTCGTCGCGGCTGCCGTCGTCGATGTAGATGATCTCATGGTCCATGCCGGTGGTCGGGAGGATCTCCGTCAGTCGGGTGTGGGTCTCGTCGATGACGGCCTGTTCGTTGTGGCAGGGGATCACGACCGAAAGCACGCCCCGGGAGGAGCGGGCCTGGCCGGTGGCGGCGTTCATCGGGTCACCTCCTCGATGCTGGCCGTCCGCTCGGATGGCGAGAGCCGGCCGAGGGCCACCAGTTCGTGCTTCCGGAACATCGGCTGGGTGCGGCCGATCTCACCGAAGCCCGCGGGCATGACGGTGGTGACCTTCTCGAGCCGGTCGGCCGGCACCAGCAGGACGGCAGCCGGATCGGAGGCGAGAAACCGTTCGGCCGCCTCGAGGTCGTCGTGGCAGATCTGGTTGACGTGCCCGGCGGCGTAGAAGACGACGTTGGGGCTGCTCATCATGAAAGTGCCCAGCCGGGCCTGCCCCTCATCCCGCATCCGTAGCGTGCTGACGAACTCCGGCAGCGTGTTGGCCGTCGCCATCCAGCCCGCGGCCGGACCGACCGCCAGGGCGGTGTAGAGCAGCGCTCCGCCGGTGAAGCAGGCCAGGGCCGCCTGGGGCCGCGTGCGGGCGAGCTGCCAGCAGGCGATCGCGGCCACCACCGGGATCACGCCGACCAGGGCCGCCGGTTCGGCTCCGGACAGGCCGTACCGGGAGATGACCACGATCGTGGCGGCCGTGGCGATGCCGCCGAAGGCCAGCGAGGCCAGGCCGGTGGCCAGCCAGCGGGGGTGGGGCCAGCGGCCGGAGGTCGCCGCCTGGCGGACGGCCTCCACGCCGAGGGCCGCCACCAAGAGCGCGGCCGCCGGGTAGGCCGGCAGGATGTAGTTGGGCAGTTTCGTTGCGGCCGCCGAAAAGCCACCGACCCAGACGACCAGCCAGGCGAGGATCAGCCCCAGGGCGTGCTGGGTCGCGAGCGGTTCCGACCGCCGCCAGATCCGCCAGCCGGCGACACCGACCGCGAGGGGCAGAAAGCACGACCAGGGGTAGAAGAGCACGAGCATCGTCAGCGGATGGAACAGCACCCCGCCGGAATGCTTTTCCATCGGGGCCATGAACCGGCCGACGTTGTGGACGAAGAAGAAGCCCTCGATCCAGGCGCCGTCGGTCCGGGCCCAGACCGCGGCGTACCAGGGGGCGGCGGCCAGCAGCATGCCGAGGGTGAGCGTCAGCGGCCGGAGGCTGCGGATCACGTCGATGACCGCCGGCAGGGCCGCCTGGGCGACCTGCTTCAGCCAGGAGCCGGTCATCATCTCGGACCGCCGCCGATCGACCGCGACCCACCAGCCCCAGGGCACGAGTACCGCCAGCGGCCCCACGAAGCCGATCGGTCCCTTGCAGACGACCGCCAGGCCCAAGAGCAGCCCGATGCCGAAGGCCCGGCTCAGGCCGAGCTGCGGCAGGGCGTCGTTGCCGCAGGCGACGCAGGGCTGACAAAAAGGGGACATCCCCCTTTTTTGCAGAACAGGGCTGCCAGGGGTGAACTCTGGGCCCGTACCGCTGGGCGGGGCGGCAGAAAGGGGGATGTCCCCTTTTTTGATCATGCCCAGGCTGTCGGCCTCGCGCTGCGGGGCGGAGCCGGCGATCACCTCCGCAGCGAGGACGGTCGCCCAGGTGCACAGCGCGACCAGAATCGCGTCGGGTGTGGCCGCGTGGGCCTCGATGCCGACCAGCAGACTACCCAGCCAAGCGAGCGCCGCCACCACGCCCACGGTCGGGGAGAAAAACCGCGTCCCGGCCCGGAGCAGGGCCAGGGCGGTGATCAACGCGGCGATCATCGAGGGGAGCCGGGCGGCAAACTCGTTGACCCCGAAGACCTGCATGCAGCAGGCCATCGCCCAGTGCATCAGGACGGGCTTGTCGACCGCGAGGGTGTCGTTGAAGACCGGCACGATCCAGTCGCCGGTTTCGACCATCGTGCGGGCGATGGCGGCGAAGCGGGGCTCGTCCTCATCCCAGAGGGGAGCGCGGGCGGTGCCGATCGCCAGGGCGAGTGAGCCGGCGGCCAGGACGATCAGGAGCGGACGACGGTCGGGCATGGATGATTCGGCGGGGGTGGGAGACGTGAACTGGTGAATGACGGGACTAGCGGCGGGACGAACTCGGCGACCGCGAGGCCGTTGTGCCGATCAGCCGGGGTGAGCCAGGTGCTGAAACGGCACGGCTTTCGGTCGGCCCGAAGAGGACGAGCTGACGGGCCTCGGGAAGCACCGTCACCGATCGCAGCACGCCGTAGCCGGCCGGCAGTTCTGCAGCCACGAGATCTTCCCAGCGGGCATCGACGACCAGCGGAGCTCCCGGGTGGGCCCGGACAAAGGCGGCAACTTCGGCCGGCTCGTCGATCGCTGCGACCCGGCCGTCAGCCGCCAGCCGCCCGGCGTAAAATGAGGCGCTGGCTGGACCGCGATAGCAGGCGATCGGGTGGGGAATGCCCTCGGCCGGCAGCCGGGCGAGGAGGTGGCGAGCGCCGCCGGCATGCCCGAAACTTGCCGGGCCGACCGCAACCAACATCGCCACGCTGCCACAGGCGGTGGCGGCCCAGCAGATGGCGGCGGCCCGCCGAGAGGCGAGCATCTGGCTGCGCCAGGCGAGGATGCCGCCGACCACCGGGAGCAGGCCGACGAGGCCCAGCCATTCCCCGCCGGGGGCAAGCCGGCTGATGACGACCGGCAGGGCGATGCCGAGGGCCAGCCCCGAGCCGATGAGAAAAGTCCAGGCCCACCGCATCCAGGCATCGACGCGGCGGTCAGCGGTCCGGATCCAGTCGGCGACGAACAGCCCGATGCAGCAGGCCAGGGCAGGGTAGGCAGGCCAGACGTAGCCCGGGAGTTTCGTGCCCGCCAGCGAGAAGGGGATAATCCAGGCGGTCAGCCAGGCCAGGATCAGCCGCATGCCCGCGGTGCTCGCCGCAGGCTGGCGGACGGTCCGATACGAGTGCCAGCCGATCAGGGCCGAGGCCATCGACCAGGGAAACAGCCCGACCAGGATCACCAGGGGGTAGTAGAGGAAGGCCGACCCCGAATGGCCTTCCATCGGCGCCGCGAACCGACCCATGTTGTGGACCAGCAGGAAGTCGCGCAGCCACTGGCCGTCGGTGCGGAGGGTGACGGCGATGTACCAGGGGGCGGCGACGAGGCAGGCGGTCGCCACCACCACGAGCGGCCGAATGCCCCGCCAGGCGGCCGACGCGGAGACCAGTATCCGCCTGCCGAGCGGCCCGCTTCGGCCCGGATCGGCCAGTGCCTGCCACCAGGCGAACAGGGCAAACCCGGCCAGCGGGAGCACGAGTCCCACCGGTCCCTTGGTGAGAATCGCCAGGCCGCAGGCTCCGCCGATCGCCAGGGCGGCGGGCAGCGAGATGGCGACCGGCCCGTCCCGCCAGGAGCGACCGCCCCGTCCGCGTACGCCGGCCGCCCGCACGAACAGCCAGAGGGCGAGCGTCGTGAAGAAGGCGAGGGGCGCGTCGGGTGTCGAGGCCCGTCCGGCCACGCCACTCCAGAGGCAGGTGGCCATTGCGAGACCGCTCCAGAGTCCGACATCGGGCCGAAACACGGTGGCCGCGATTCGCCAGACCAGCAGGCAGGTGCCGAGCGTGAGGAGGGCCGAGCCGAGACGGGCCCCGGTTTCGTTCGGTCCGGCGACCGCGAAGCCGGCCAGGTGAAGCCAGTTGACGAGGGCCGGCTTCTCGACCCGCAGGCGGCCCTCGAAGGTGGGCACCACCCAGTCGCCGCTGGTCAGCATCGCCAGCGAGCAGGCGGCATTGCGGGGCTCGTCCTCGTCCCAGAGGGGTGGCCCGCCGAGATTGGGAAGCAACACGGCGGCAGCCACGACCGCCACCAGCAGCCCGTCGGATCGGCGGATACTCATCGCTGTAGGCCTCTGAAGACGGCCCCCACGCGACCCGCAGGGGCGGGTCCCGGTCGGCCTGACATGGGGCGGGAGGGTAGGAGCCGACCAGGCAACGGGTCAAGGCCTCAGAAGATGGCCCAAGAACCCCTGTTTTTGGCTTTTTTTGGCCGGTTGACCGCCATCTTGGGGCGGGTATGTTCAAGGCTTCGCGGCGGACCGACAGGGATGGCCGGCGAGGCGTTCACGCACGTTGGGAGGCCGTCTTTTGGCAGATGATGAAAAGCCGTCGGAGGGTGAGGCCGCCTCCGGGGGCGAGTCGAGCAGCGGGGACCTGGGCCGGCTGGTTGACCTGCCGATCGAGCAGGAACTCAAAGACAGTTATCTGACGTACGCGATGAGCGTGATCGTCAGCCGGGCCCTGCCCGACGTCCGCGATGGCCTCAAGCCGTCGCAGCGGCGAATCCTCGTCGCGATGAACGACCTCAACCTCTCTCCCTCATCCTCACGGGTGAAGTGCGCCAAGATCTCGGGCGACACCAGCGGCAACTACCATCCCCACGGCGAAAGCGTCATCTATCCGACCCTCGTCCGCATGGCCCAGGAATGGAACATGCGGCATGTCTTGGTCGACAAGCAGGGCAACTTCGGCTCCGTCGCCGGCCTGCCGGCGGCCGCCATGCGATACACCGAGGCCCGGCTCTCGCCGATCGCTTCGCTGATGCTCGACGACCTGTCGCTCGACACGGTCGACTTCGTGCCGACCTACGACGAGCGGAACACCGAGCCGGTCGTGCTGCCGAGCCGGTTTCCCAACCTCGTCGTCAACGGGGCCGGCGGGATCGCCGTCGGGATGGCCACCAGCATCCCGCCCCACAACCTGGGCGAGGTCTGCCGGGCCCTCGTGGCCCTGATCGACGACCCGGAGACTTCGCTGGGCGACCTGCTCGAGATCGTCCCCGGCCCCGATTTCCCCACCGGCGGGATCGTGATGGGCCGCGAGGCCCTCCTGCGGGGCTACCTTACCGGCCGCAGCACGATCACGCTGCGGGCCCGGGCCCACGTCGAGGAGTTTGGCAAGAACCGCAACCGGATCGTCGTCACCGAGATTCCCTACCAGCAGACTCGCGACGCCATCGAGGAGAAGATCGCCGAACTGGTGACGGACGATCGGGTCAAGGGCATCTCGGCGATCCGCAACGAGAGCGACCTCAAGGAGCCTGTCCGGCTGGTGCTTGAGCTCAAACGAGATGCCGATCCCGACGTCGTGCTCAACCAGCTCTACCAGTATTCGCCGCTGCAAACGTCGTTCTCGCTGATCTTCCTGGCGCTGGTCGACGGCAAGCCGCGAGTTCTCTCGTTCAAGGAAATGCTGCAGGAGTTCCTTCGGCACCGCACGACGGTCATCCGGCGGCGGACGCAGCATCTCCTCCAGAAGGCCCGCAGCCGCAAGCACACGCTTGAAGGGCTGCTCGTCGCCCTGGCCAACATCGACGAGGTGATCAAGATCATTCGGTCGTCGACGTCGCAGGCTGAGGCCAAGGAACGGCTCTGCCAGCTCGAGGCGCCGGCGGCGCTGCTCGAGCGGGCCCTTGGCGGCGAGGGATTCGCGGTGCTCCAAGAGGAGCGCGGAGTGGCCGAGACCTACGGGCTCTCACCGGTCCAGGCGGACGCCATCCTCCGGCTGACGCTCGGCCAACTGGTCAATCTCGAGCAGGAGAAGCTCGGCGGTGAGCATCGGGATCTGCTCGGCAAGATCGGGGAGTTCCGCAGGATTCTCTCGAGCGACGCCAACATCAAGGCCCTCATCCGTGAGGACCTCACCCAGCTCGAGGCCAAGCATGCCGACGCTCGCCGCACCGAGATCAGCGGCGAGGTGGCAGACATCCGCGACATGGCCGAACTGATCACCGAGGCCACGATGGTGGTCACGATCAGCCGGGCGGGCTACGTCAAGCGGACACCGGCCGATGTCTATCGGGCCCAGCGGCGGGGGGGCAAGGGCCTCACCGGCGCCCGGAGCGACGAGGAGGACCCGATCGAGCATCTCTTCGTCGCCAGCACCCATGACTGGCTGCTGGTCTTCACGACCCTCGGCAAGGTCTTCTCGATGCGGGTCTTCGAGCTCCCCGAGCTGGCCCGCGACGCCAAGGGGCGGGCTCTCGTCAATCTGCTCGAGTTCGAGGATGGCGAGAAGGTGGCCGATTGCCGCGCCGTTTCCGGCTTCGAGGATCCCGATCAATATCTGATGCTCGCCACCCGCAGCGGGATGATCAAGAAAACCGCCCTCGAGCAGTACCGCCGCCGCCGGACCAAGGGCCTGATCGCGGTCAAGCTTCGCGACGGTGACGAACTGGTCGATGCCGTGATCACGAGGCCGGGCGACGAGCTCGTTCTGGCGACGGCGAAGGGCATGGCAATCCGGTTTCCTGAGTCGGACGCTCGGCCGATGGGCCGCGATACCAGCGGCGTGCGCGGCATCAAGCTGGGGTCGGGTGATCACCTCGCCGGCATGGTTGTGGCGGAACCCGATGCCACGCTCCTGACCGTCTGCGAGCACGGCCACGGCAAGCGGACGCCCTTTGGCCCCGGCACGGCGGTGGCGGGAGGGGAGAGCGACACCGACGAGTCGGCCGCCGACGGCGAGAGCGAGGATGGCGTGAGCGGGATGCGGTACCGGACGCAGCACCGGGGTGGCAAGGGCATCCGTGACATCAAGACGACTGCCCGCAACGGAAAGGTCGTCTCGATCGTGGCCGTTCGCGATGACGATCAGGTTCTGATGATGACCGCCCACGGGAAGATCCAGCGGGTCAACGTCGCCGAGATTCGGCCGATGGGCCGCAACACCCAGGGCGTGTTGATCATGCGGGTGGACGACGGCGACACGCTGGCTGCCGTGGTGCCGGTTCCTCCGGGGGAGTTGGAGGAGGCCGACGAGGCTCCCGCCCCGACGCCTCCCGAGGCGGCACCTGAAGGAGCCGCGCCGGCGGCCGAATAGGCGGCAGCCCTGAGCGGCGGCCGGTGGATGATTTCGGTCATGGCTGCGGCAGGCTGCTGGCGACCGACTGACAGTGCTCTGGTTTGACAGGCTCAGGCCGGCGGGTTTCAATCTCGACGTCGTTCACCGCCCTCATCCTTCCCGGGCCGGTTGCAGCGGTCGGGAAGGGGGCAGCACCCCAGCGGAGTCTCCCAGCATCGTGGTACGCCCCAGTTCGCTCCTCTCTGCCGTGGCGGCGGTCGCCGCGGCCGGCTTGCCCGCAGTGGCCCTGGCAGCCGGAGATGCCCAGTCCGAGCAGACCTTCGGGATCTTCGGCATCTACGGATTTTTTTGGCTTCTCGGCCTCGCCGGTGCCGGCCTCGCCCTCTACAAGGCCTGGGATTTCTACCAGTGGATGGATTCCCAGTCGCCCGGGACCGAGCGGATGATCGAGATCGCCGGTTATGTCCGCACCGGGGCCGACGCCTATCTCCAGCAGCAGTACAAGGTGGTCGGAGCGTTCTTTGTCGTCATCTTCCTCCTCCTGGCGGTGATGGCCTTCGGCCTCGAGGTCCAGAGCGCCTGGGTGCCCTTCGCCTTCATCTCGGGCGGTTTCTTCTCCGGTTTGGCCGGCTGGTTCGGGATGAAGACGGCCACGCTTGCCAGCAATCGGACCGCTGCCGGTGCCGAGCGGAGCCTCAACGACGGCCTCCAGGTGGCCTTCCGCTCAGGCGCGGTGATGGGCCTGACGGTCGTAGGCCTCGGGCTGCTCGATATCATGCTCTGGTTTCTGATCCTTTACTGGATCGTGCCCTGGTTTGCCGAGCCGCTCTCCCTCGAGGAGATCACGGTGACCATGCTCTGCTTCGGGATGGGGGCGAGTTCCCAGGCCCTCTTCGCCCGCGTCGGCGGAGGCATCTTCACCAAGGCCGCTGACGTCGGTGCCGACCTCGTCGGCAAAGTCGAAAACAGCATCCCGGAAGACGACGCCCGCAATCCCGCCACGATCGCCGACAACGTCGGTGACAACGTTGGTGACGTGGCCGGCATGGGTGCCGACCTCTACGAGAGCTTCTGCGGCAGCATCCTGGCCACCGCGGCCCTCGGTGTCGCGGCCTTCCACGGCCAGACCGGCATGCAGATGAACGCCCTCTTTCTTCCGATCACGATCGCGGCGGTCGGCACGATGCTGTCGATCTGGGGCATCTACCAGGTTCGCACCCAGGAGGATTCCTCCCAGAAGAGCCTCCTGGCGGCCCTCGCCAAGGGCATCAACATGTCGACGGCGGCCGTCGTGGGAGCGGCGATCGTGCTTACCTGGATGCTCCTGGGCGGTGGCCACATGGGCGTCTCGGTGTCGGTGATCGTTGGGCTCGTGGCCGGC
>CALGAS010000426.1 GCA_937959175.1 uncultured bacterium
GCCAGATTGAAGATCGGCCAGTCGATCACGCCGGGGACGGTCACATGGAGCCAGTCGCGGACGGCGTGAACCGGCTCGCCAAGCCGCTCGGCAGGCGCGTGCCAAGTGAGTCCGGGCAGCCCCAGGCGGTCGTAGAGGTTGCCGACGATCCCTCCGGCGATCAGCGCCAGAGCCACGACCAGCCAGCGGCTCTCCCGGGCGACCGCCCCTGCCACCATGAAGACGATCCCGATCAGGGCGGCGACGGAGATCCCGGCGAACACGAAGCCGAGCCCCTGTCCCATCCCGAACAGCGCGCCCTCGTTGAGATTCGTCTCGAAGCAGAAAATCTCGGGCACCAGCACGACCCGGGGCCCGGTGCCTGGCATTCCCAACTGGGCGAAGATGATTTCTTTCGTCACCAGATCCGAGGCAGCAGCCAGGAGGGCGACCAGGCCAAACAGCGGCCAGCCTCGCATGGCAGGCATTGGAACCCTTCCTCGGGACGGCCGCAGCTGAGGACGCTCTCGCCGCCGCCTCGACGGTGATCAGCGGGGATGACGCGGCCGGCCGTGCGAGCCGTTCTCGTGCTGTTCCGCGCAGCGGATGCAAAACGGGGCGAAGGGAATCGCCTCCAGCCGTTTCTTCGTGATCACGCCGCCGCAGTCCTCGCAAATGCCGTACTTCCGGGCGCGAATCCGCCCCAACGCCCGCTCGACCATGTCGAGGGTTTCTTCCTCGGTCGCCATCAGGCTGAGCGTGAACTCCTGCTCAAAGGCATCCGAGCCGATGTCGGCCATGTGGATCGGCATGCTCGAGAGGTCGCCGCTGGCTTCGCTGCGGGTCTTGCGAAGAGCCGCGTCGGCCATGGTTGACACATCGCCCCGCAACCGGGCCCGCATCGCCTCGAGGGTTGCCTTGAAGACCTTGACGTCGGCTGCTTTCATCGGTTCGACCCTCCGCACGTGCGTGGATTCTGGGCGGGTCACCCCGCCACCAGCGAAGCATTTCACGCTACTCAGGGTCTGTCGGGCTGTCAATCTGGCAGTCTGTTAGGCCGCTGTGAGACCCTTGTTTCACCCGCTTTTGGCCGGCAGCCGCAGTTGCCGCTGCGGTTGTCCTTATTTACCCTTGCAGGTGTCGGCGGTGCCCCGTACCGGGACTGCTTCCCGTTCCGCCGGCTCGTGCGAGTCTCCGGGGCGTCCCCGGAGAACAGCCGTGGCCGTCGCCGCCCGCACCGACCTCGCCTTTCAGCAATGCATCGACCCCGCCTGCCGGGCCACCTTCTCGGTGGACGAGGTGCTGACTTCCTGCCCGTCCTGCGGCAATCTGCTCGACGTCGAATACGACTGGGACCGGCTGCGGCCGCCGAACTCGTTCGAGTTCTTCGAGCGGAAGTGGATGCGGCGGAGCGATCCGCTCGCCTTCAGCGGGGTCTGGCGGTTTCACGAACTGCTCCCCTACGCCCCGCGGGAGCGGGTGGTCACGATCGGCGAGGGGCAGACGCTCCTCTCCCCAAGCGACGGGGTGGCCGGCTACGTCGGCATGAATCCCGGCCGGCTCTTCCTGCAGTACGAGGGCCTCAACCCCTCGGGGTCGTTCAAAGACAACGGCATGTCAGCCGCCTTCACCCATGCCCGGATGATCGGGGCCACGCGGGCGGCCTGCGCCTCGACCGGCAACACCAGCGCCTCGCTGGCCGTCTACTGCGCCGTCACCCGGCTGATGCGGGGCATCATCTTCATCGGTTCCGGGAAGATTTCCTCCGGCAAGCTCTCCCAGGCGCTCGACTACGGAGCGCTGACGATCCAGATCGCAGGCGACTTCGACGATGCGATGGCCCGGGTCAAGGAGGTCGCCGGCAAGCTGGGGATCTACCTGGTCAACAGCGTCAATCCGTTCCGGCTCGAGGGGCAAAAGACGATCATGTTCCGCGTGCTCGAGTCGCTCGGCTGGGAGCCCCCCGACTGGATCGTGGTGCCTGGCGGCAACCTCGGCAACTCGAGCGCCTTCGGAAAGGCGTTTGCCGAACTGCGGAAGCTCGGCCTGATCGACCGCGTGCCGCGGCTGGCGGTGATCAACGCCGCCGGGGCCAACACGCTCCACGAGCTCTACACGCATCGCGGCCTCCGCTGGGAGGGCGGCCGGGCCGACCTCGCCCCCGCCTGCCACTACTACGATGAGCTCGATCGCGACAACAAGCGGGCCGACACCCTGGCCAGCGCCATCGAGATCAACCGGCCGGTCAACCTCAACAAGTGCCTGCGGGCCCTCGAGGTCTGCGACGGGGTTGTCCGAGAGGTCTCGGAGCAGGAGATCCTCGATGCCAAGGCCCAGGTCGGGGCTGGTGGCCTCGGCTGCGAGCCGGCCAGCGCCGCCAGCGTGGCCGGGGCGAAGCAGCTGGTGGCCGAGGGGGTGATCGGGCGGGACGAGCGGGTCGTCTGCATCCTCACGGGCCACCAGCTTAAGGATCCGACGGCGACAGTCGCCTACCACACGACGGACCAGCAGTTGTTCAACGAGGTGCTCGGCAGCCGCGGGGTGAGCCGGGCGAGCTTTGCCAACCGGGCGGTGAGCGTCGGCAACCGGATCGACGAGATCGTCCAGGCGATCGACCTCTACGGGTAGGCCTCGCTGGCCTGACAAGAGGCGATCATCGGCCTCAGAGCCCGAGCACGTCTCGCATCGAATAGAGGCCGGGGGGCTTGCCGGCGAGAAAGGCGGCGGCTGCGAGGGCCCCCTGGGCGTAGCAGTCGCGACTGGTCGCCCGCACGCTGACGGCAAACGACTCCCCCTCCATGCCGAAGAGAATCGTGTGCTCGCCCGGGTTGTCACCGGCCCGGAGGGCGTGATAGCCGATCTCGTCACTCGGCCTCGCCCCGGGCCGACCCTCGCGGCCGTGGGCCTCGCGGACCTGCCCCATCGCATCGCGGACGATGCTCCCAAACTTGAGCGCCGTCCCGCTGGGAGCGTCTTCCTTGTGGTGATGATGGCACTCGACGATCTCGACATCGGCCCGGGCTCCCAGGCGGGCCAGGAGTCCTGCCGCCCGGCCGACCAGATCCATCGAGATATTCACCGCCAGGCTCATGCTCGGCGCCTGCAGGACCGGGATCGTGCCGGCGGCGGTGGCCAGCCGCTCGTGGTCAGCGGCCGTCAGGCCGGTGGTGGCTACGACGAGCGGCAGCTTTCGCTCGACGCAGGCCGCCACGATTCCCGGCACCGCCTCGGGGAGCGAGAAGTCGATCACGACGTCGGCGGGGCAGTCCCAGGCGTCGGTCAGCGGCACGCCTGCGGCCGGGCAGCCGGCCAGGCTGCCGGCGTCGTCGCCGGTCCGCGGGTGGCCGGCGCGATCGACCGCGGCGACCAGCTGCCAGCGGTGCGGTTCGGCGAGGGCTCCGGCGATCACCCGCTGCCCCATCCGGCCAGCGGCTCCGTGAACGACGAGATTGAAGCGGGGTGCTGCCATGAGGTGGGATCCTGAGGGGAACGCAATCGTGAGGGGGAGAGCATATGCGACACGCAGACGGCGCGGAATGTCCGCGGGCTTCTCGATGTCACCATGCGGCGGAATACGGGTTCGCGAGGGGTGGGCCCGTGCCAGTTGAGCCGGCGTTGCTGGCCAAGCGAAGCCAGGGATGGCGAGAGCGAGGCCAGCATCGAGCGAGCGGAGGGCAGGATGCCCGCAGTGAGCGTCCGGCGAGATGGCATGGGCTTGCCCCGAGCCTGGGTGGTTGTGATCGCGGACTGGGCGGGTTGGTGGGGAACGCTCGGCGGTCATCGGAAGCGGGATCGCCCAACGGCCCGCCGTCGGTCCGGGGGCTCTCAGGGGTCGGTTGGTGGTGATAGCGGATTGGGCGGGTTGGTGGTGAACGGTTCGCGGTCTTGCGGGAACCGGGAAGGCCCAACGGCCCGCCGTCCCCCCGGCTCGCGCCGGGGGGCT
>CALGAS010000427.1 GCA_937959175.1 uncultured bacterium
CCCGTCAAGTGGGGCAGCGTCCAGGTGGTCAGGTCGGAGACGTCGTACCAGGTTGTCACGGAAGGAGGCTCTCGGATGTGGGCTCGGGGCGGTGGCGGTGGGCTTGGTTCAGGCGGCCTGGGGGGGCTGCGAGAGGAAGTGTCCTGGAACGAGCGTGAAGCCGTCGGTCACGTTGGCCGGATAGGAGAGCGGCATCCGCAGGCTCGGCTCTTCACGGCGGTAGTAGAAGCGATTGAGGCCGTCGAAGAGGGCGAACTCGTAGCCGTGCTGGAAGAGGATTCCTTCCCAGTCGAACCAGGCCGGCTCGAAGGAGTAGGGATCGCAGCCGGGCAACTTCGGCTTGATTGCCTCCAGGAGGATCACCCGCGGCCGGAACGATCGCCAGTCGTTGCCCAGGAGCACGTCCCGCTCGGCCCCCTCGACGTCGATTTTCAGAAACTCGACCTCGCCGGAGGAAAGCTGCTTGGCGATCTCAGCGAGCGTCGTCATCGGCACGGTGTGGGTCGACCGCTCGAAGCCAAATCCGGCCACTGCTGCCGGGTCGAAGGTCTCGCAGTAGGTCGAAAGACCGGAGTCACCCCACTCGTGGAAGGCGACGCTGCCGACCTCGGGCCCGCAGACGACATTGAGATTCCAGTCGCGGGGCCGGGCCTGCTCGAACTTTTCGTGGAACCGTTTGACCGGTTCGACGTTCACCCCCGACCAGCCGCGGTCGTAGAAGTGCTTGGTGACCGAATCGATCTGGGGGTCATAGCCGCCAATGTCGACGTAGCGGCCCTGATCGACATTGTGAAAGACCCGCTGAAGGATCACGTCTTCGAAGTTCTGGGCGTAGGAGATCATCATGGGCGAAGTGTCGGCAAGCGGGGATAAAGAGAGTTCGAGAGGGGGTCAGGAAGCCTTGCGGATTACCAGGGCGATCGAGGTGGAGGCATGGCCGGCCAGTTCGAGCCGGAGGTGCTTGACCTTGGGCGGCGGTGTGGAGCCCCAGTCGCAGAAGGGGGGCTGATCGACGAACCGGTCGAGCCGATGGCGGCCGGGATGGACATCGAGCGGTTCGACCGTGTGGCCCTGGGCGGTGAGCCGCCCGCAGACCTGTTCCATGTCGCGGAGCCGATAGATGACGCAGGGGCCGTCGGCGAGCGTGGCGTCGTTGCTCGAGAGGTTGAACTCGGTCGTGTGCACGGCCACTCCGCCGGCCGCGAGGCAGTCCATCTGCCGCTCCAGAAAGTCGAGGCCGAGCTGGAGGGAGCCGCAGTGTTCGAAGGAGCAGGTCGACCAGGTGAAGTCGTAGCCGGTGAGATCGGCCGGGACGTGGTTCATGTCGACCGGACGAAACGAGACCCGCTCCCGGAAGGTCTCGGCGTCGCAGAGGCCGGCGGCATTGAGCGCGTCCCGCTCCCCGACCCACTGCCCGGAGTCGGCCCAGGGATTTCGCCGCTCGTCATCGGCGGGCAGGTCGGTCGCGGTGATCTCGCAGCCGCGGGCCGCGAAGACCGCCGGGAGCTTCTCGGCCCCGACGGCAAAGCCGAGGCCTCGGTGGCCGGGCCGGAGCATGTCGCGTTCCTCGAGCGCCTGGCAGATGAAGGCGAGTTCCCAGAGCTTGCGGTGGGGCCGCCAAGGTTCGCCGAG
This sequence comes from uncultured bacterium, assembly GCA_937959175.1. Lineage (GTDB taxonomy): Bacteria > Planctomycetota > Planctomycetia > Pirellulales > UBA1268 > QWPN01. Next base: position 1,633 of record CALGAS010000427.1, read on the forward strand.
GACCACTGCCCAGTGGCGGAAGGTGTCGGAGTCGAGCGTGCCAAACCGGCAGAGCTGCGAGACAAGCTGCCGGGAGTCATCGCGGCGAGGCCCGCGGAGATAGAGCTCGGGCCGGTCACGACGGAGCCGATGAGGCCGCACGGCGGGACCGCCCACGAGGGGCCGGAGCCACCGCCGGACTTTGGTTGCAAGCGCTGCCACGTCGATCTGCCTCCCTGACGCTGCCCCGCCACCCGCTGGCGAGCGGGTCTCGTGCTGGGCAAGAGACGCTGGCCGGGGCGACTGCGGCAGACTCGGCGTTGGCGGGACTCCCGCAAACGCCGGGGGGAGACTAGCAACCGGCCGATACTCGAGAAACACCGTTTTTCTCGGCCGAAACCCCCACGACCGACTCATAAACCCGGGCGTAGCCCCGGGCGGTGGCTCCCCAGGAGTAGGTCGAGGCATGGGCCCGGGCCCGGTTGGCGAACTCTGGATCGGCCGCGAAGGTCTTCATCCCGTCGGCAAAGACAGCGACCAGCGCGGCCGGATCGAAGGAGTCGAGATAGAAGCCGTGTTCGCCGGCGATCTCCGGCAGGCAGGTCGTTCGGGCCATGAAAACCGGCCGGCCCGCCTCCATCGCTTCGAGCACCGGAAAGCCGAAGCCCTCGGTGAGCGAGGGGAAGAGAAAGGCCTCGCAGTTCTCGTAGAGCCACTGGCGGTCGGCATCGCTGACCTCGCCCGGGAGAATCGCCCGCCCCTCCAAGCGGCGGCGGGAGATCTCCCGGCTGAGGAAGTCACCGTAGGGGGTCGCCTTCTTGCCGGCGATCACCAGCCGCCGGTCGGGCAGCCGCTCGATCAGGTCGAGGAGGACGTGAAAGTTCTTGTGGGCCAGGCAGTTGCCGACCGTGAGCAGGAACGCCCCGGGGGGCAGCCAGGCCGGCCGGCTGGCCGCCGGGGCGGGCGGCGGCGAGAGCCCCAGCGGCACGACATGGATCGGGCGGCCCCCGAGTTGGAGCCGACTGGCCACGTCATCGGCGACGAACTGCGAATCGGTGACCACGGCCGCGGCCCGGTCGATCTTCACCTGGATGTCGGCGAGCTTGCGGTTGATCTTGCCCACCTGCTCGTCGTGGGGCGCCTCATGCAGGAAGTTGAGGTCGTGGATCGTGAGCACCACCGGCACCCGCGGGTCGAGCGGCAGATACTTCGACATCTGGTTGGTGACGTGCCACAGCGCGATCTCGGGTTTGGGCAGGAACGGCCGCATGAACGGGCGGGCGAGCCCGCGGAAGGCCTCCTTCTTCCAGGCAGCCACGGCGATTTGCTCGAAGCCGCCGGAGGGAAAGTAGCGGTCGGCACCGGGCGGCAGAAAGAAGACCGGCTGGAACTTGCCCGGAGCGACCCGGAGGAGCTCGGTGCCGAGATGCAGCGAAAACCGGCCCAGCCCGCAGTTGATGTGCCGGAGCTTTTCGAGGTCGACGACGATGCGGGGGAGGTGGTCGGCCATTGGCTTTCGGCGGGCTCGGCGGGTTTGTCTACGGGTCATGGCGACAGGGGCATCGTGCCCTTCGCCCCGCACCGTTGACAAGCCACATTTTTGCCGGCTCCCGCTACACTCGCCGCGATGCAGCACACAACATCGC
>CALGAS010000428.1 GCA_937959175.1 uncultured bacterium
CTGGCTCCGAGCGAAGCGAGGTGCCTGTACCCTTTTCCAGCTCGAGGACGCGCGCCGCATATGGGCTCGGCCCGAGCCCACGCGACAGAGAGCCTTAGCGGGCCTTGGCCTGGCGGCTCTGGAGGACAGCGAGGGCTTCGCGGCCCTTGGCGAGCCGTTCTTCGAGTTCGGCGAGCTGGGCCCGCTCACCGGCCACGATCTCGGCCGGAGCCCGGGCGGTGAACTTCTCGTTGGCCAGTTTGGCCTGCTTGGCCTTGATGAAGCCGGCGGTCTTGGCGTTGTCCTTTTCGAGCCGGGCGATCTCGGCATCAACGTTGACGAGGTCGGCCAGGTCGACCAGCAGGTCGCAGCCGGCAGCCGTCGCGGTCGTGGCATCGGCCGCGCCGGCTGCCGCGGGCCCCAGGCCGGTCAGTTCGACGACCGCCATCGACTCGATCGCTCCCCGCATCGGCTCGAGGAGGCTCGCCAGCTCGGCCGGGCAGCGGATCGCCGCCGGCACCCGCTGCCGGGGCGGCACGTTCTGCCGGGCCCGGATCTCGCGGATGCCCCCCACGACGGCGAGGAAGGTTTCAAACTGCTTCTCCGTCTGCTCGTCGATCCAGGCCGCCGGCGGATCGGGCCAGGGGGCAACCATGATCGACTCGGGAAGCGGGGCCGCGGGATCATCCCAGGGCATCCGCCGGCCGCCGGCCGCCTCGCGGAGGTGCTGCCAGATTTCCTCGGTGACAAACGGCATGATCGGATGGAGCAGCCGGAGGATCGTGTCGAGGCCGAGCAGGAGCATCGCCCGGGCCTGCGCCTGGCGGGCCGGGTTGGCCAGGCGGCTCTTGGAAAGTTCGAGGTAGGCGCTGCAGTATTCGTCCCAGGCGAAGCCGTAGAGGATCCGGGCGAGTTCCGCGTAGCGATACTCGTCGATCGCGGCGGACGCCTCGCGGGCGACGCTCGCCAGCCGGCTGACGAGCCAGCGGTCGGCCAGTTCGAGCGAGTCGGGTTCGAGGGAGGGCAGGGGGGAGGCCAGCTGGTCGTCGAGGCTCATCAAGACGAAGCGGGTCGCGTTCCAGAGCTTGTTGGAGAAGTTGCGGCCCGCCTCGAACTTCTCGCTGACCGCCGGTCCGCGGGGCAGGGCGAGGTCGGCTTCGCTGGTGGCCCACTGGGTGCGGAAGGCCGCACCGCACTTCGGACAGTCGATCCGGGGCTTGGTGCGGTTGCTGACCGTCTGCTCAACGAGCTGGCCGCAGCCGGGGCACTGGAAGTCGACCGGCATCCGCACGTCCTGGGTCTCGGTCGCCATCCCGGCCAGGGCGAAGCGGAGGGCGTCGGCCCCGAGGGCCTCGATCACGTCGACCGGATCGACGCCGTTGCCCTTGCTCTTGCTCATCGTCTCGCCGTAGCGGTCGAGAATCTTGGGGTGGATGGCGACCTGATGAAAGGGGATCTCGCCGGTATTGAAAATCCCCATGATCACCATCCGGGCGACCCACAGCGTGATGATGTCGCGGCTGGTGACCAGCGTGCTGGTCGGATAG
>CALGAS010000429.1 GCA_937959175.1 uncultured bacterium
GAGAGCGAGCCAGCATCGAGCGAGCGGAAGGCAGGATGCCTGAAGTGAGCGTCCGGCGAGATGGCGCGGGCCCGCCCCGAGCCGCAGCAGAGGTTGTCGGATCTCGGAGGCTGGTTGGTGGTGATCGCGGATTGGGCGGGTTGGTGGTGAACGCGGGATGGCTACCAAATGCGGGAAGGCTCAATGGCCCGCCGTCCCCCCGGCTCGCGCCGGGGGGCTTCTATAGAAAAAGGGGACTGGCTCCGAGCGAAGCGAGGTGCCTGTACCCTTTTTCAACTCGAGGACGCGCAGAATACGGGTTCGCGAGCGGTGGGGCCGGGCCGGTACATTGTGCGGCTCCGGGGGGCGTTTGCCCTCGCTTTGGTCCGTCTCGCGCTCATGTGAAAGTTGCCCCATGCGTCCGATCACGAAACTGCTCGTCGCCAATCGCAGCGAGATCGCCACCCGCGTCTTCCGCTCGGCCCACGAACTCGGCATCCGCACCGTCGCTATCTACGCGCATGAAGATCGCTTCGCCCTCCACCGCTTCAAGGCCGACGAGGCCTACCTCGTCGGCAAGCCCGGCGAGCCGATCCGCTCCTACCTCGACATTGCGGGGATCGTCGCCCTCGCCAAAGACTGCGGCGTCGACGCGATTCACCCCGGCTACGGCTTCCTCTCGGAAAACCCCGAGTTTGCCGAGGCTTGTGCCAAGGCGGGCATCACCTTCGTCGGCCCGCGGGCGGAGCTGTTGCGGATGCTCGGCGACAAGACGGCTGCCCGCGACCTGGCGGCCCGGGCCGGCGTGCCGATCCTGGCCGGCAGCCCCGAGCCGCTGGCCAGCGCCGCCGACGCCAAAGAGATCGCCCGCGAGCTCGGCTATCCGGTGATCCTCAAGGCGGCCCATGGCGGGGGCGGCCGCGGCATGCGGGTGGTCCACGGCGAGGAGGAACTGGCCGTCGCCCTCGAGAGCGCCCAGCGGGAGAGCCAGACCGCCTTCGGCTCGACGAGCGTGTTCGTCGAGAAGTTCATCCAGCGGGCCCGCCACATCGAGGTCCAGCTGCTCGGCGACCTCCACGGCGGCCTGGTCCACCTCTTCGAGCGGGACTGCTCGGTGCAGCGGCGGCATCAGAAGGTGGTCGAGGTGGCCCCCGCGCCGAACCTCGAGCCGGCCCTGCGGGACGCGATCTGCGAGGCGGCGCTGGCCATCGGCACGACCGCCCGCTACGAGAATGCGGGCACGGTCGAGTTTCTCGTCGATGCCGACAGCGGCAGGTTCTTCTTCATCGAGGTCAATCCCCGAATCCAGGTCGAGCACACCGTCACCGAAGAAGTCACCGGGATCGACATCGTCCGGCGGCAGATCCGCGTGGCCGAGGGCTGGAAGCTCTCCGACCCGCAGATCGGCCTGCCCGACCAGGCGGCGATCTCAACCCGGGGCACGGCGATCCAGTGCCGGGTGACCACCGAAGACCCGGAGAATCGCTTCCTCCCCGACTACGGCCGGATCACCGCCTACCGCTCGGCGAGCGGCCTTGGCATCCGGCTCGACGCGGGCAGCGCCTTCTCCGGTGCCGTCGTCACGCCCTACTTCGACTCGCTCCTGGTCAAGGTGACCGCCCGCGGGCTCTCGCTCGACGAGGCGGCCGGCCACGTCGAGCGGTGCCTCCAGGAGTTTCGCGTCCGTGGGGTGAAGACCAACATCCCCTTCCTGGTGAATCTCGTCACCCATCCGGAGTTTCTCGCCGGCCGCTGCACGACGCGATTCATCGACGAGACGCCCGCGCTGTTCGAGTTTCCGATCCGTCGCGACCGGGCAACCAAGCTTCTCGAATACCTCGGCGACGTGATCGTCAATGGCAACGCCCTGGTCAAGGGTCGGGCGGCGGTCGTTCGGCGGGAGCGAGCTCCGCTTCCTGAACACGACCTGCTGGCCCCGCCCCCTGCGGGCAGCCGCGACCGGCTCAAGGAACTCGGGCCCGAGAAGTTCGCCGCCTGGGTGCGGGACCACAAGGGGCTGCTCCTGACCGACACGACGATGCGGGATGCCCACCAGTCGCTCTTGGCGACCAGGATGCGAAGCTTCGACATGCTGGCGGTGGCCGACGCCTACGCCAGCCTCGGCGCGGGGCTCTTCTCGCTCGAGATGTGGGGCGGGGCGACCTTCGACACGGCGATGCGGTTTCTCAAGGAGTGCCCCTGGCGACGGCTGACCGACCTGCGGGAACGGATCCCCAACGTCCTCTTCCAGATGCTGCTGCGGGCGAGCAACGCCGTCGGCTACACCAACTATCCCGACAACGTCGTCCAGGCCTTCGTGCGGGAGTCGACCGCGGCGGGGATCGACCTCTTCCGCGTCTTCGATCCGCTCAACTGGGTGCCCAACATGCGGGTCGCGATCGAGGCAGTCCGCGAGAGCGGGGCGATCTGCGAGGCAGCGATCTGCTACACCGGCGACGTCCTCGATCCCGGTCGGCCGAAGTATTCCCTCGCCTACTACGTCGACCTCGCCAAGGAACTCGAGAAGCTCGGCGCTCAGATGCTGGCCATCAAAGACATGGCGGGACTCTGCAAGCCCTTCGCCGCGGCGAAGCTGGTGGCGGCGCTCCACGACGAGGTCGGGATCCCGATCCACTTCCACACCCACGACACGGCCGGCGGCCAGGTGGCCACGCTGCTCGAGGCGGCCCGCCACGGGGCGAGCGTCGTCGACGCCGCCTTCGCCCCGTTCGCCGGCCTCACCAGCCAGCCGAACCTCAACGCCCTGGTCGATGCGGCCCGGCACACGCCGCTCGACACCGGCCTCGACACCGACGACCTGCGGAGCCTGGCCCACTACTGGACGGCCGTCCGCGACCACTACACGCCGTTCGAGTGCGGGATGAAGGCACCCGACGCCGATCTCTACCTGCATGAGATGCCCGGCGGGCAGTTCACGAACCTCCTCGAGCAGGCCAAGGCCCTCGGCCTCGGCGATCGCTGGGAGGAGGTCTGCCGGACCTACGCTGACGTCAACCGGGTGCTTGGCGACATCGTCAAGGTGACGCCGACGAGCAAGGCGGTCGGCGACCTCGCCCTGTTTCTAGTGACCAACGGCCTGACCGCCGATGACCTGACCGACGACTCCCGCGAGCTCGCCTTCCCCGAGTCGGCGATCGACCTGCTGGCCGGCCGGATGGGACAGCCCCCGGGCGGCTTCCCGCCAGCGGTGGTGAAGCGGGTCGTCAAGAACGCGGACCTGGTGACCGGCCGGCCGGGCGAATCGCTGCCCCCGGCCGACTTCGAGGCTGCAGCCAAGACGGTTGGCGAACTGCTCGGCCGGCTGGCCACGCCCCGCGAGGTCGTCTCCTGGCTGCTCTATCCGAGGGTCTTTCAGGACTTCGCCCGCCACCAGGCCACCTATGGCGACGTCAGCGTCCTGCCGACGCCCGCCTTCCTCGAGGGGATGCTACCGGGGGAAGAACTGGCCGTCGAGATCGAGCCGGGCAAGACGCTGGTGATTCGCCTCCTGACGGTCGGCGAGCCCCACGCCGACGGCACGCGGACGGTGTTCTTCGAGCTCAACGGCCAGCCCCGCAGCGTCTCGATCACCGATCGTTCGCTCGAGGCCCAGGTGAAGAAGCGGCCCAAGGCGACGCCGGGCGACGCCCGCGAGGTGGCCGCTCCGATGCCGGGCTTGATCGTGACGGTCGCCGTGCGGGCGGGCGACAAGGTCAAGCAGGGCCAGAAGCTCTTGAGCCTCGAGGCGATGAAGATGGAGACGACGATCTACGCCGAGCGGGACGGCACCCTGGCCGAAGTGCTCGTCGAGCCCGGCACCCCGGTCGAGGCGGGCGAGCTGATCGCCCGCTACGCGGACGCGTGAGGGGCGAAAAGGGGACTGGCTCCGAGCGAAGCGAGGTGCCTGTACCCTTTTTTTCGGCCGACCGGCCAACCGGTGAGAATTTCTGGATTCGGTTGGCCTTGATCGCGGATTGGGCGGATTGGTGGTGAGC
>CALGAS010000430.1 GCA_937959175.1 uncultured bacterium
AGGGGTCGTGAGTCGGGAGGAGGAGGGGCCGGGACGGGGGCACGGAATGCCGTCCGGCCGGGGAAGTTTGGCAGGGTTTTTGGTGGTGAGAGCGGATTGGGCGTGTTGGTGGTGAGCGATTGTTGTGGCTGCCGGGAGCCGGGAAAGCCCAACCGCCCGCCGTCCCCCCGGCTCGCGCCGGGGGGCTTCTATGGAAAAGGGGACCGGCTCCGAGCGAATACGGAAAAGGGGACTGGCTCCGAGCGAAGCGAGGTGCCTGTACCCTTTTCCAACCCGAGGACACACGGAAAACGGGTTCGCGAGGGCGGATTGCGGTCTACACTTGAGGGTTTCCCCGCTGCCGAGCCGCCGCCGATGAGTCTGCCTCCCCTTCGCGCCTCCGAGCACCTCCACGAGGTGAAATATGAGATTCGCGGTGCGCTCGCCCGCCGGGCGGAGCAGCTTGAGCGGGAGGGGCATGACATCATCAAGCTCAACATCGGCAATCCGGGCGGCTTCGGCTTCCGGATGCCCGCCTCGATGCGGGTGGCGATCGTTGAGAACCTCCACCAGGCCGACCCCTACTCGCACCAGCAGGGCATCTTCCCGGCCCGCGAGGCGGTGGTCATGCAGCAGCAGAATCGGGGGGTGATGGATGTCACCGCCGACGATGTCTTCATCGGCAACGGCGTTTCGGAGCTGATCATGCTGGCGATGCGGGCCCTGCTCAATCCGGGCGACGAGGTGCTCGTGCCGAGCCCCGACTATCCGCTCTGGACGGCGAGTGTGGTGATCCACGGGGCCACGGCGGTCCACTATCCCTGCCGGCCCGAGCGGGGCTATGTGCCCGACCCGGCCGAGGTCGAGCGGCTCGTCACCGACAAGACGCGGGCGATCGTCGTCATCAATCCGAACAACCCGACCGGCGCCGTCTACCCGCGGGAGGTGCTCGAGGGCCTGGCCGGCATCGCCGAGCGGCGGCACCTCGTGCTCTGCGCCGACGAGATCTACGACGAGATGCTCTATGACGAGGCCGAGTTCGTGCCACTGGCGACGCTCGCCCGGCAGGCGCTCTGCCTGACCTTCTCGGGCCTCAGCAAGGTCTACCGGGCCTGCGGGCTGCGGGTCGGCTGGCTCGTCTTTTCCGGTGAGCGGGAGCACGCCCGCGACTTCATCCATGCGATCGACCTCCTGGCGGCGCTGCGGCTCTGCTCCAACGTGCCGGGGCAGTTCGCCGTGCAGACGGCCCTCGGCGGCCACCAGTCGATCTTCGAACTGACGCGGCCCGGCGGGCGGCTCCACGGCACCCGGCAGGCCCTCCTCAACGCGGTCGCCAACAGCCGCTGGCTCTCGCTCGAGCCGCCGCCGGCGGGGGCAATGTATGGCTTCGTGAAGGTGCTCGCCGAGCGGCTGCCCGGCGGGGTGGCCGGCTTCGACGACCAGGCCTTCGCCCTCGACCTGCTCGAGCGGAAGCATGTCTTGGTGGCGCCGGGATCGAGCTTCAACGTGCCCTACCGCGACCACTTCCGGGTCACGCTCCTGCCCGACGCCGACGAGATGGCCGAGGTCTGCCGCCGGATCGAGTCGCTGCTCGACGACTACGCGATGCCGCCGGCCTGAACCGGCTGGTGGGGATCAGTTGCCGAACAGCTGCGTCCAGTATTTTCCGGCCCGGCCGAGCCCCTGGCGGGTGTGTCCCTCGCCGAACATGTTCTTGTGATGGCCGGGGCTGAGAAACCAGGCCTTGATCGCATCGCTGCCGACAGTCGAGCCCATGTAGATGTTTTCTCCGGAGGCGGTCGTGCCAGCGATGGCCGCCCGATCCCAGGGCGTCTTCTTGCCCGGCAGGGGCGACTCGTGGGCGAAGAAGTCGTGGCTCTCCATGTCGCTGCTGTGCATCGCTGCGGACTGGCAGAGTTTGGGATCGAAGATGAGCGGATTGAGGCCGCAGGTGATCCGGATCGTGTTGACGGCAGTCATCCCCGGCACCAGTTCCGCCGGCAGGCTTTTGGCGATCGTTTCGTTCTCGGCAAAGACCGCAGCGATCTCCGGGTTGCCGTGAGTCAGCCGGCGGCGGAGTTCGTCGAGTTGGGCCTCGAAAGCAGAGGCCGCCAAGCCGGCGGTGCCGGTGGTCTCCCAGGCGTCCAGGATCACCGCGAGCCGGTCGACCTGCTCAAGGG
>CALGAS010000431.1 GCA_937959175.1 uncultured bacterium
TCGAGACGCTCGACCCTGCTGCTGCCGACGAGCCCGGTAGCCAGCGGGAGGTTCGGCTGATCCGCGAAGTCGTCGAGGTCGAGAGCGTGCACGGCGATCGCCGGCGGCCCGACGGCTCCTGGGACTGGATGCTCGAGGGCGAGCCCGGGGTGGCCTACCTGCGGATCGACAACTTTGGCGAGCGGACGGCGGACGAGTTTGCCGAGGCGGTGGCGGCGGTGGCCGCTGAGCCGGAGTTGCGCGGGGTGGTGATCGATCTGCGAGGCAATCCCGGCGGCCTGCTCGAGGCGGCTGTTGCTGTCTGCGACGAGCTGCTTGCCGAGGGCGTGATCGTGGTGACCCGCGGCCGGGCCAGCGGCGGCGACGGGGCCGGCGGGTTCACCGACCAGCGGCGGGCCACGCCGGGAGCGATGCTCAAGGGCGTGCCGGTGGCGGTCCTCGTCGACAGCCTCACGGCCAGCGCCGGAGAGATCGTGGCGGCCTGCCTTCAGGATGCTGGGCGGGCGACGATCGTGGGCAGCCGCACCTTCGGCAAGGGAACGGTGCAGTCGCTCCTGCCGCTCTCCGACGGCCGGGGACTTCTCAAACTCACCACCAGCGAGTATCTGCGGCCGAGCCTCGAAACCATCCATCGCCGGCCGGGAGCCGACGACGCAGCGAACTGGGGCGTGCGGCCCGACGACGGCTACGAGGCGGCCCCCACGGCCGAAGCGGTCGAGCGGCTCCGCTCGTGGCGGCGGCGGCGGGGAGTGGTGCCGCCCCGGGGCGCGACGGTCTCTAAGGCAGGCCCATCGCCGATCCTGCCCCGTGAAATCGACAGCGTGCTCGCCCGAGCCCTCGAGGCGCTCGCCCGCAACTCGGGGTGAGCCCGTATTCCGCGCACGTCCTTGAGTTGGAAAAGGGTACAGGCACCTCGCTTCGCTCGGAGCCAGTCCCCTTTTCCATAGAAGCCCCCCGGCGCGAGCCGGGGGGACGGCGGGCCGTTGGGCCATCCCGGTTTCCGGAAGCCCGCAAACCGTCCGCCACCAACCCGCCCAATCCGCGACCCGAACCAACCGACCTCTGGCACTTCAATCCCTCCGGATGGCGTGCCGTTGAGCCTTTCCGCATTGCCCAGGTTGCAAACCCGGACCCACGTTTCTTCAACCCGGGCCCACGTTTCCTCTCCGGGATCCACCACCCCCCGCCTTACATCACCCCTCACCCGCCCGGCCGCACCTCCGCGGCGAGGAAGAAACTCCCCGCCACGATGACGCTGCCGGCGGTACCGGCCAACCGCCGGGCCTCGGCTATTCCCGCGGCCGGTGTGGCGGCGACCCGCGGCGTCGGCAGCCCGGCCTTCCGGCAGGCGGCCTTGAGCCTCTCGATCGAAGCCGCCCGGGGATTGGTCGTGTAGCGGGTGAGCACGACCTTCTCAAACTGCCCGCCCGCGACGGCGAGCATCTCCTCGACCTGCTTGTCACGACTGGCGGCAAACAGCAACACCCGTGGCCGCCGGTCGGCAATCGCCGGCCCGACCGTTGCAAGCAGCGACTCGATCGAGGCGACGTTGTGGGCCGCATCGGCCACCACCAGGGGCCGCCGGCCGATCACCTCGATTCGGGCCGGCAGCCGGGCTCGGGCCAGGCCGCGGGCGATCGCTGCCTCGGCGACGGGATAGCCGCGGCCCGCCAACTCCTCGGCCGCCATCACGGCAAGCGACGCATTGATGGCCTGATGACCCCCGATCATGCCGAGCGGGTAGCGAACCGGCTCGCCTCCCGATCGGCTGACGAAGAGCCGGCCCGGAGCGAGCGTGGCGGATGAATCAGCCGGCTCGTGCCCTGCCTGGAAGTCGCGGCCGAGTTGCAGCAGCCGGGCCCGGCGGCGGCCGGCCGTGTCGGCAATCACGCGGCGGGCAGAAGGCTGGCTGACGCCGCTGATCACCGGGCAGCCGCGCTTGATGATGCCCGCCTTCTCGCCGGTGATGCTTTGAATCGTGCGGCCGAGGAGGCCCATGTGGTCGAAACTGATGCTGGTGATCACCGCGACCAGCGGCCGGCAGACGTTGGTCGCGTCGAGCCGACCGCCAAGCCCCGTCTCCAAGACCGCCAGATCGACCTTCGCCCGCGCGAAATGCACGAAGGCCAGGGCGGTCACGATCTCAAACCAGGTCGGCCCGGCGGCGGGGCGTCGAGCGGCGGCCCGATCCAGCCGCTCGACTGCCGGCCGCACGATCTCGCAGGCGGCCGCGAAGTCGGCCGGGCCGATCGGCAGGCCGTCGACGGCAATCCGCTCCTCGACCCCGTGAACGTGGGGCGAGAGGTAGCGGCCGGTCCGGTAGCCGGCCTCCTCGAGGATCGCGGCCAGCATGGCGACGGTCGATCCTTTGCCTTTGGTGCCGGCGACGTGCACCGCCGGGACGTCGTGGTGGGGATTGCCAACCGCCGCCAGCAGACGCCGCATCCGGGCGAGGCCGAAGGCCGCCGTGGGGCTCCCCTTGGGGGGCGTCCGCTCGTAGTCGATGCGGGCGTCGAGCCAGGCGAGGTGGTCGCCCGCTCGGGCGGCGCCGCGGACACGGTCGCTTCCTGACTTCGCCATAGGCCGCAGTTTTCCAGAAGCGGGAGGCAAGCGGAAGGGGCAGCCGGCCGCTGCCCGCGAGCCGTCGCCGGCTGGTTTTCGGCCTTGACCGGAGGGTCCACACATTCGACCCTCTCCGGCCCGACTCCGTCCGCGGCCGCCGGTTTCACACGCTATGCGCCCTTTCCGCCACTGCCGCCCAGCGTTCTTCGCGTCGCTCGCCGTTGCCATCTGCCTGGCAGGCGGTGGTCGCGGGGCATTGGCTGCCGAGCCGCTCCCGACGCCTGACGGCGTCGAGCCGCCGCCGATGTATCTGGCCGAGCCGTTCGGCGATGTCACCTTCACCGGGATGCCGACCTGCATCGACCCGGGCGGTGAGCAGTGCTGGCCGCGGTGGTTCTTCGGAGCGACGGGCCTCGTGATGACCCGCACGCTCCCCACGGGCGTTGCCACGATGCAGCCGACTGGCAGCGGCCAGCTGACGACCAGCGACGCCGGCTTCGAGTGGCCCGGGGGCGTCGACCTTCACGTCGGCCGCTGGTTTGGCCCTCGCCAGCAACATGCCGTTGAGGCGATCTACTGGGGCGTCTATCAGATGGGCTCCTCGGCCACGCTGGCCGCTGGCACGCCTGGGATCGACGCGATCCCGCAGGCACCGACGGCGAGCGTCGGCGGGATCCCCGCGGGCGACTTTCTCAGCGGGGCGGCCCAGCAGCGAATCGAGCGGGCTGATGTCATCAACGACGTCGAGATCAACTGGGTCTACTCGCTCTGGGAGCGGCCCGAGTTTCTCCCGCGGGAGCGGGCCGTCAACCTGATGTGGCTAGCCGGCTTTCGCTTCTTTCAGGTCAACGACCAGCTCACCCTCACCAGCGGCTCGGGCAATCCGGCGATCGGGGCGATCGACCTCGGCGTGGCCACCAACAACAACATCTACGGCGGCCAGGTGGGGGCGAAGTTCGACTGGCGGTTCCTGCCGCGGGTGCGTTTCAACATCGTGCCGAAGTTCATGATTGGCGGCAACGCGATCACGAACACCTCGTCGCTCGCCGGGGCCAGCGGCACCCAGGCCACCTTCCCCGGCGGCGCCCCGGCCCGAGCCTTCTCGGAGCTCGGCGTCTTCAGCTGGCTCGGTTCGGTCGACACGGGGGTCGCCTGGGATGTCACCGAACGCTGGAGCCTCTGGATGGGCTACCGCGTGGTCGGCGTCGGCAACATCGCCCAGGCCGACGCCCAGTGGCCCTCGCTGATCGCCTCCCCCGCCTCGCTCTCCGGCGTGGCCGCCGGCAGCGAGACGATCATCCACGGCGGCTTCGCCGGGTTTCAGGGGCGGTATTAGCGCGATGGCGTCGCGGCCCGCGTGCGTCGCGAATCGTTGCTAGCCATCGAGCAGCCCCAGCAGATTCTCGCGGGTGATCAAGTCGGCGTCTCGCGGGTGTTCCAGAAAGGGGCTGACGTCCTGCCGGAGCGCCGTCACGTCGGTTGTCAGCAACCGCTCCCGGACCAGGTTCATCCAGTCGCGGGCGTCGACGCGGCCGGGTCCCTGGGTCTGATCCATCGCGTTCTGGAGGAGTGTCAGGTTCGGCATGACCGGCGGTCGCCGAGAGAGATACCAGATCAGGTCGTACCAGTCGCGGCCCTTCGCATACCGGCGGGCCACCAGGGCGTGCAGTTTGCCCGCCATCAGCGAGGCTTCGTCGTGGTAGTTCAGCAGAAACGAGAGGTGGCGCGTCACGATCCGTCGTTCACACTGGCCGCCAACAGGAGGCCGGGTATCCACCTCGACTTTGATCGCGAGTTTTTCGGCCGGGAGTGGAGACAGTCCGGCTTCGTAGAGAAGACCCCCGAGGCGAATCCAGCCCGAGTGCACAGACTTGCGGTCGTTCCATGTGATCTCCGGTGTGAATCCGGCCAGTTCGAGATCCCGCTTCAGCTTGGTCATCCACGTCCGCCCCGCGTAGCCATCCGGCGAGACGAGCGAAAAATCGAGGTCTTCGGAAAACCTCGGCAGGCCGTGGACTGTCTCTGATACAGATCTGACGCTGCCGACGATACTCCTTGTGTACATCTCGGTGGTCGCCAGATCATTAAAAACAGCAAAAAAAAATAAA
>CALGAS010000432.1 GCA_937959175.1 uncultured bacterium
GCCCCCCGGCGCGAGCCGGGGGGACGGCGGGCCATTGGGCCTTCCCGGTCCCCGGAAGCCCGCCAACCGTTCACCACCATCCCGCCCCAAACGCTCTCACGACCAAGCAACCCCTGGTGGCTACCCACGCCTCCCCGGGTTGGAAAAGGGTACAGGCACCTCGCTGCGCTCGGAGCCAGTCCCCTTTTCCATAGAAGCCCCCCGGCGCGAGCCGGGGGGACGGCGGGCCATTGGGCCTTCCCGGTCCCCGGAAGCCCGCCAACCGTTCACCACCATCCCGCCCCAAACGCTCTCACGACCAAGCAACCCCTGGTGGCTACCCACGCCTCCCCGGGTTGGAAAAGGGTACAGGCACCTCGCTGCGCTCGGAGCCAGTCCCCTTTTCCATACACACCCCCCGGGGGGACGGCGGGGCATTGGGCCTTCCCGGTCCGAAACCTCAATGCCCGCTCGTCGCCCGGTACCAGTCGCCCCGCAGCCAGTCGGCGAGGAGGCCGATCTGCTCGTCGGAGAGCATCGGCATCGAGCCCTCGGCCGCGACGCCGAAGCTCGGCATCCGGTCGTTCTCATCGCCGTAGAACCGCTCGTGGGTCGGGTCGGTGATGATCCCCACCAGCCACTCGCGGCTGCCCCAGCCGGTCAGGTCGCAGGCCATGCCGAGGTCGGTGCCGTTGTCGCCGAAGCGATGGCACATCCCGCACCGCTCGTCGCTGGCGACCAACTCGCGGCCGCGGGCGACCGTCGCCGCCGTTGTCGTCCGATCGCCGTGGCCCGCCTCGGCCGCCATTGCCGCGATCACCGCCTCGATGTCGGCCGGCTTCCAGGTCTCCTCGTCCTGGAGATCGTCCTGCACGAAGTTCACCATGTCGCCATCCTTGTGGGCGGTGTTGCCGAAGTAGGCCGGCCCGGCCACCTGATCGGGATCGAGCAGGCCGGTCATCCAGGCGGCGGAGCCGAAGGCGAAGAGGTTGGCCGCCGACGACTCCGCCAGGATCGCCTCGGCCTCGGGGCTCGCCGGGTCGACGTGGGCATGGCAGCTGCCGCAGTGCTGGGCGAAGAGCCGCGGCCCCTGGGAGAGCGGATCGCGACGAACCAGCTCGAGGGCCCCGCCCGGCGGGATCCGCTCGGGCCGGCCGGCCAGCTCGACGGCCCGATCGGCATCGGCGTGGGCCGTCTTGACCGCCGCCAGGAAGGCCTCGGAGCGGCGGAGCTTCTTGACCTTCGCAAACTGCCCGGCGATCGCCGCGGCCTTGGCCTCGTCGCCGCCGACCGCCGCGAGGAGCTTGGCCTCGTCGCCGCCGGTCTCGTCGAAGAGGGCCGCCGCTTCGGCAAGCTGCGTCTTGTCGGTCCAGAGGGCGTAGTAGTCTTCGTCGAGGGCCAGGCCGGTCAGCGCGGCGACGCCCGCCAGCAGGCCGAGGGTGAAGGCGATGTTGAACCGGTGGCCGAGGTTCCAGCGGCCGACGATCGGCATCAGGAACATCACGCCCATGATCAGCCCGGGCAGCACGATCGCCCCGATGAACTCGCCGGTCGCCCCCCAGCCCTCGAAGACCTTGAGGAACTGAAACAGAAACAGGAAGTACCACTCCGGCCGGGCGGCCGCATAGGGCTGGGCGGGGTCGGCCGGCGCTCCCAACTCGGCCCCGACGTGCCCCCAATCGACCTGGCCGCCGGCGAGCATCGTCCGCACCGCCGGCAGCAGGATCACGCCGAGCACGACCGCCATCACCGCCAGCATCGCGACGGCATCCTTGAGGAGCTGGTCGGGCCAGAACATCCCGTCGGGCTTCGTGATCGGCTGCTTGGCATGGAGGCCGTGCTTGCGGAACAGCGCCAGGTGCACCACCAGGAAGAGCACCAGCGTGCCCGGCAGGAAGCCGGCGTGGAGGGCGAAGAAGCGGGTCAGGGTGTGGTGGCCGTAGTCGGGCCCGCCGACGACGAGCTGCTGGATCTGCGGGCCGACGAAAGGAACGAGCCCGGCGAGGTTGGTGGCGACCCGCGTCGCCCAGTAGCCCTTCTGGTCCCAGGGGAGCAGGTAGCCGGTCAGGGCCATCCCCAGGACGAGCATCATCAGGATCAGGCCGAGCCAGAAGTTCACCTCCCGCGGCGCCCGGTAGGCTCCGTCGATCACCACCTGGAGCAGATGGAGCGCCAAGAGCACGACCATCGCCTGGGCCATGAAGTGATGGATGCCCCGCAGCAGCCAGCCGCCGGTCATCTCATGCTGGATGTACCAGACGCTCTCCCAGGCGGTCTGGCCGCTGGCCGAGTAGCTCGCCCAGAGAAAGAGCCCGGTGATCACCTGTGTCATGAAGGCGAAGACGAGCGTGCTGCCCCAGACATACCGCCAGCGGGCTCCGCCCGGCACCCGTTCGTAGAGGGCCTCCTGCACCAGGCCTCGCCAGCCGGTGCGGTCATCGAGAAAGTCGCCCAGCTGCCGGAGCAGCCCGGGCCGGCGGTCGCTGGCGGTGCTCATGTGCGGGGCACCTTCTCGGCGATGCCGGTGTAGAAGTTCTCCCACTTGACCGCCACCTCGCCGTTCTTGCCGACCTGGCACTCGAGCGAGTCCATCGTGCGGGGCGAAGGGCTCGGCTCGACGATCCCGCCGTCGAGCGTGAACGTGCTGTTGTGACAGGGGCAGCGGAAGCAGCGGCCGTCGGCCTCGAGTTCGATGAAGCAGCCGGCGTGGGGGCAGGTGGCCGTCAGGGCCTCGACCGTCTCGGAGCCCTTTTCGCGGCGGAGGTAGACCGCTCCGATCGGCTCACGGGGAAAGCCCGTCCAGGCGTCGATCCGCTCGGAGACGACGGCAAACTGCCGCGGCACCCCGTCGTCGGGCACGGCCGAGAGTTCGGTGACCGGCAGGAAGGTAGCCGCCGCCCCCTTCCGCCGGAGCGGATCGAGGAAGGCCCAGAGCCCGGCCGCCACGGGCGTGAGCGTGGCCAGGCCGCCGCAGGCCACCGCCGCGACCTTGGCCAGGAATCCTCGCCGCGAATGCTCGGGCACAGTGTCGGTCTTCATGGCTCCTCCCCGCCTCAGACG
This sequence comes from uncultured bacterium, assembly GCA_937959175.1. Lineage (GTDB taxonomy): Bacteria > Planctomycetota > Planctomycetia > Pirellulales > UBA1268 > QWPN01. Next base: position 3,040 of record CALGAS010000432.1, read on the forward strand.
GCCGCCGCCGCCATCCG
>CALGAS010000433.1 GCA_937959175.1 uncultured bacterium
CCGGGTCGATGTAGATCGTCCTGTCGAGTGGGCAGTAAAAGGGCCCCATGCCCGCGCTGGCCATGCCGCAGCCGCTGCGGACCTGGGCGGTGAACATCACGAGTTTGGCCGGGGCGTACCGCTTTCCGAAGGACCGGGGGAACAGCTGGCCCCAGACATCCTCGTTGTCGGCCTTGACCGTCTTGATAAAGGCTCCCATCTCATCGTCGACCGGCTTGGCCGGAGCAGCCTGGCGGGCAGGCGGCCTCGCCTGACCCTCAAAGAGCTTGAGGACGGGCACAAGGTCGGGAAAGAAGATCGCCGCAGCCATGATCAGGAGCGTCAGCAGCCCGCCTCCGACCGCCACCTCCCGACCGAGGCCTCGTCGGTCCTCGACGTTCGCGCTTTGCCGCCTGCCCTGCCACCGCATGATCGATGCACTCCGTGTCGTGAATGAGCCACTTAGCCGACATGATTCTAAGGAAACTTCGCCGGGATGCACGGCTGCGGCTCCCCCGGGCCGGAACTAACCGAGTTCAGCCTCGATTCGCCGCATGTAATCGATGCTCTCGGCCGCCAGTCGCTCCGGACCGGGCGTCGTGTCAAAAACTTCGACGCTCACCCAGCCGGCATAGCTGATCTCATCGAGGGCCCGGAAGATCGGCAGGAAGTCGACCGCTCCAAAGCCGGGGCCCTGCAGATTCTCGTCGTTGGCGTGGAAATGCTCGAGATACGGCGCGCTGGCCTGGATGATCTCGGGCGTGGGGGTCGGTTCGGTGGCCATCGCCTTGACGTCGAGATGCAGCCGCACATGCGGCGAGCCGATCTCGTCGATCAGGCGACAGGTTTCGGCGGCCGTGGTCAAGACATCGGTTTCGGCCGGGCCGAGCGGTTCGAGGGCCACGACCGTGTCGGTCGTCTCGAGCACCGGCACCAGCCGGCTGAAGACCTCGCGGATGTGGTCGAGAGCCTGTTCGAGCGTGACACCGGGCAGGCGGCTCCGCCGCTGCGGCGAGCCGAACACCAAAACCCGCCCCCCCAGGTCGCGGCAGAGCCGGGCGGTCTCAGAGAGGTAGTCGACCGTCCGCCTGCGGACGTCGGCGTCGGGGTGGGCGACGTGGAAGCCTTCGGTATGGGCCAGCAGCCAGTGGAGCCCCACGCAGTCGAGGCCGGAGCGGGCGATCGTCCGACGGAGTTCGCCCCGCCGGGCCGCAGAGATGTCACTTGCCAGCGGAGCGAGGGTAAAGGGCGCGATTTCGATCCCCCCGTAGCCGCAGCCGGCGGCCAGGTCGCAGGCCTTGGCCAACGGCATCTCACCGAAGGTTTCATTGCAGATCGCGTAACGAAAGGGTGAGTTCATCGTCAATCACCGACCGGCTCCGGAGGATCCGCGACCTGCGCCGCTCGGCCGGTTCGAGCGCTTTTGTAGCAGGCCTCGATGATCGCGACGGCCTTGCGGCCCTCGCGGCCGTCGAGGAGCGGCCGCCTGCCCACCCGCACCGCGGCCAGAAAATCCTCGAAGTTGCGGGTATGGCAGGAATAGTTGATCGCCATCGGATCGGCGGCCCCGCCTGAGGTGCTGCTGGCCCCACCAAGCTGCTTGCGGAGCGTCTCGTCAACGGGAGTTTCACTGCGAAACCGCCAGGTGAGCAGCTGCTCCTCGAGGATTTCGGCGGTGCCATCCCGCCCGCCGACCGTCAGCCGTCGCAGGCTGCCGGGGTAGAGGCTGGTGGCGGCCAGAATCTGGCCGAGGGCCCCGTTCTTGAGGCGAAGCACCGCCACGCAACTGTCCTCGACCTCGAGCTGCTGGGGATCGTGCGACCGGACGGCGGTGTAGGCGAAGACCGACTCGACCGGGTTCTCCCACGGCTGCAGGTCGGGCATCGTTCCCGCGGCGATCCACTGAAGGGCATCGACCCCGTGGATCGACTGGTTCATCAAGGCCCCGCCCCCGTCGAGCGCCTTGGTGCCCTGCCAGCGGCCCGGCCCGTAATAGGCGTCGTCCCGCCACCAGGGCACCTCGCTGGCGGCGATCGCCAACTGGCCGAAGCGACCACCAAGGGCCGCTTCCCGCACGGCCTGAATCACCGGATTGAACCGCTGCGGGAAGATCGCCCCCAGCGGCACGCCCGCCTTGTCAGCCGCCGCAATCATTCGGTCGATCCGCCGAAGCGTGATCTCGAGCGGCTTTTCACAGATCACTGGGACACCCCGGCGAATGGCGGCCAGGGCCGCGTCCAGATGGACCCCGGACGGCGTCGCAATCGTGATCAGGTCGGGCTTTTCCCGGCGAATCATCGCCTTGGCATCGGCGTGCCAGCTGCACCCGAACTCCTCGGCGAAACTGCGGCCCTTGGACTCGGTCCGGCAAGACGCCGCCACCAGCGACACACCAGGAATGTCGCCAAGCGCCCGGGCGTGCATCCGGGCGATTGCGCCGATACCAATGATGGCAGCTCGCATCGTCGTTCGCTCTTTCACGGTCAGGGGCTTTCGCGGCCCGGGGTTTCGGGCGACCTGAACGCCGCCGGTTACTGAGGCTGCGGAAAACTGCTGGTGTAGTCTGCCGGGGTTGGCAGGCCGTCACAACCCGTCTGGGGTATCATGCAGGGAGTTCTTCCGGCGTGTCGGCTGCCGGGAGGGCCGTGAGCCGCGGTATCCGTGCCGCGGCCGAGGCCGAGCCGGGGTTCGAGAACTGATGAGTGACTCGTCACTGCCCGAGCCCGAGCGGCTGATCGACGCGCTGGGCGAGGCCGACGTCCGGCTGGGCCTCTTCGCCACCGGTGGTGGCTCGGCGGCTATTTCGCACCTGGCCTCGACGCCAGGAGCCAGCCGGGTCTTGCTCGAGGCGGCCGTGCCCTACGCCCGCCCTGCCATCGACACGTTGCTCGGCGGAACTCAGGAGTCATACTGCTCGTCGCGAGCGGCCCGCCGTCTGGCCGTGGTCGCCTGGCAGCGGGTCTGCCGACTCCAGGAGGCCGCTGGCGAAGAGCCCGTGAAGGCCACCGGTCGCGGCGTGGGGATCGCAGTCACCGCCAGCCTGCGAACCCGTCAGCCAAAGCGGGGCAGTCACCGTGTGATCGTGGCCGTGCAACGCCGCGTTGCCACCCGGGTGACCACGCTCGTACTTGAGAAGGGAGTTCGCTCGCGGAGCGAGGAAGAGACCCTGGCCGCCCGGCTCGTCCTGGGCGAGACGGCCGCCGCCGGCGGTGTGCCGGAGACCGCCCCGGAGCCGCCGCTGCGGGCGGGGGAACGGATTCATCGTCAGATCGCCGCGCCGCCCGAATCCTGGCGGGAGTTGTTCGCCGGCGAGCGAACGGTCGTGGCCGCGGGGCCGGCCGCCGAGAAACAGCCAGCCGTCCAGCCCACTGCCGGCGGGCTGATTTTTCCGGGCTCGTTCGATCCGCTCCACGAGGGACATCTTCTGATGGCTCGAATCGCCGAGGAGATCGCGGAGCGACCGCTCGCCTACGAAATCTCCGTGACCAACGTCGACAAGCCGACGCTTGATTACCTGGAGATGGAGCAGCGGGCGGGGCAGTTCGGCGATCGCCCCCTCTGGCTGACGCGGGCTGCCACCTTTTTGGAAAAGTTGGTGGTCTTTCCCAAGAGCACCTTCGTGATGGGGGCCGATACCTTCGCCCGCCTGCCCGACCCGCGGTACTACGGCGGCTCGACGGCGGCGGCCTCACGGGCGGTGCGGGCGATCGCGACCAAGGCCCGCGGCCTGATCGTCTTCGGCCGCGAGCAGGACGGCGTCTTTCAGGACGCCGCGACCCTCGAGGTGCCCAAGGCCCTCCGCGACGTGACCTACTTCGTCTCGCAGCGGGAGTTCCGCCTCGATATCTCGAGCACGCAGCTGCGGCGGCGGGCGCTTGCCGGGAGCGAGGCATGAAGCCCCCGTCCGCCGGACTCGTCGTGGTCCTCGTCGCGCTGGCAGGGCCGCCAGCTCGGGGGGATGCCGCCTCCGAATCGCTCCTGCCCTACGTCGGCGCGACGCTGGACGTGATCGAACTTGGAACGGGCCGACGATTCGTGCGGCCACGGCTCCAGAAGGTTGTCGTCCGCGGCGACCGCACCGATTCGGTGCGGATCATCGAGGAAGGCGAGCGGAAGCCGATCAGCCTGCGGTTGCAGGGGATCGCCAGAGTAGTCGCCAATCGCGAGGTCATCTATGCGGCGGAGGTGAAGGGGGCCGGAGACCGGCTGTCCGGCCGGTTGGCCCGTGACCGCCGGGCTCGCGACCTGGCCGCGTCGCATGCCCAGATGAAGGACCGCGGGGTGACTCCCTGGCGGGAACTCTCGGCTGCGGAGCATGCCGCGGAGGTTCGTCGACTCGAGGCCTTCGTCGCTCTGGTGCAGCGGGATTTTCCGGCCCTCCAACTGCACGAGACGCATGAGTTTCTGTTTGTCACCGACATTCCAGAGGCGGAAATCGATCCCTACGTCGCGAGCCTCGACTCGATGCACGACCTGCTCTGCGATCTCTACGGCATCCCGCGGGGGGAGCCGGTCTGGAAGGGGAAGTGCCTGGTGATCGCCTTTCGCCGGGAGAGCGATTTCCATGCCTTCGAGGAGCGGTTCATGCGGGCTGCCATCCCCCGAGGCGTCCACGGCCTCTGCCATCAGGCGGCAGACGGCCGTGTGGTGATGGCCTGCCACCGTGGCCGGGATCTCAACTCCTTCGCCCACATGCTCGTCCACGAGACGAGCCACGGATTCAACCATCGCTGGATGTCGCCTGAGCGGTTGCCCAACTGGCTCAACGAGGGTCTGGCCGAGTGGGTTGGCACCCAGGTCGTGCCCATGTCACGGCAGGTTCCCGCCAAGGAGGCCCAGGCCCGGGCCTTCATCCAGGCGACAGGATCGCTGGGGCCCGGGTTCTTCACCGCCCCAAATATCCAGCCGATCCAATACGGGATCGCCTCCCAACTCGTGAAGTTCCTCGTGGCCCGCGACCGGAAGAAGTTCGCGGAGTTTGTCCTCGGCATCAAGGAGGGGATGACCGCCGAACAAAGCCTCAAGGCGGCCTTCCATGCCTCCCTCGAGGAACTTGTGGACGCCTTCGGCGAGGCGATCGGCGTGCCAAACCTCAAGCCCTGAGACAGATCACTCGTCCGGCATGCGTTCGTTGACGGCGTCGGCAACCCACGCTCAGAGGATCACTCCCAGCGAGTTTCGGACAGGAAAAGCCTCCAGGCGGAAGCATCCGTCGGATGCTCCGGATTACGGGAGCAGATCGCGTGGCTGCCGGCCCGACTCCAACCCGGCCGAGGCCTGCCTGGCGAGCCGCCGTTGCCGCGCCGCAAGCATCACCATCCAGAACCCCAGGAAGGCTCCGACGCAGACGAGGACCACCACGGCCCGCAGCGGGTTGTTATTCAATCCCCAGGCTCCAATCGCGTGGAAGATGCCCCAGACCAAAATGGCGAGGGCCACCCAAGCGATGATTCGGGACGGTCCAGGTCCGCCGGCCGCAACTGGCTGATCGGCGGCAAATGATTTGTCGAGCGAGGTCATCACCGCATTCTATTCCCGACCGGGCCAGTCGGTAGGTTCCCGTGCAGCAGCCCCGTTTGGCTGCCGGTGGGCCCCGGACGTAGGCTCTCGGCTCATGGAGGAGCCCGCCCCCCAAAACCCCGGCCGCCTTACGGCCGGGCTGTTTCTGATCCCGACCCTCGGACTGGCCGTCGTGACGACGGTCAGTTTCGCCGGCCGCTGGCACTGGCTGCTCGACCTGGCCAGCCACTTCCGCTGGTATTGGCTCGTGGCCGCCGTGGCCTGGTTGGCCCTCGCGGCCCGCCGGCAGGGGCGTCTGGCCACGGCCTGCCTCGCCCTGGTCGTGATCGCCAACGGAGCGGCCCTGTTGCCCTACTGGCTGCCGGCGGCCGTCATCCAGGGCGAGGCGTCGAGCGAGCCCTTGGAGGTCATCTCGCTCAACGTGCTGGCCAGCAATCCTGACAAGGCCCCCACGTTGACCTATCTTCGGCACCGCGGGGCCGATCTGGTGATCCTGCTGGAAGTCGATCAGGCCTGGGCCGATGCCCTCGAGGAACTCGCCCCGCTCTATCCGCACCGCCTGGTCGAGCTCCGCGATGACAAGTTTGGCGTGGCGATCTTCTCACAACTTCCGCTCGAAGATCCGCAGGTCGAGTCGCTCGCGGAAGGTCCGCCGGTGATGATGGTCGGCGTGCCGCGAGGCCAGCAGGGCTGCCTGGTCGTTGCGGCGCATCCGCCCGCGCCGATCTCCGCGGAGTGGTCGGCCCGCCGTGACGCCCAGTTGGCCGCCATCGGTGAGCGGGCCGCCGCCGAGTCGCGGCCCGTGATCGTGGCCGGCGATTTCAATGCCACACCCTGGTCACACGGCTTCCGCCAACTCGTCGGCCCCCGGGGGCTGCGAGATTCCGCCCTGGGCCGGGGCCTGCAGCCGACCTGGAACGCCCGCCACTGGCTGCCGCGAATCCCGATCGACCACGTTGTCGTCTCCGATGGCGTCGAGGTGCTCTCCCGCGGCATCGGGCCCGATGTCGGCTCCGACCACCTCCCGGTCGAGGCGACACTCCTGATCCCCTGAACGCCTCGCGCAGGCTCGGGGCGAGCCCGTGCCGTCTCGCGGACGCTCGTGGGGGTTCGCCTCGCACAGGCTCGGGATGAGCCCGTGCCGTCTCGCGGACGCTCGCTGCGGCCATCCATGGCCTTCGCTTCGCTCGGAGAACTCCTCGCTTCGCCATCCTGGCTGCGCTCGGATTTCTACGCCGC
>CALGAS010000434.1 GCA_937959175.1 uncultured bacterium
CCCCCGCCACGAGCCACCCTCCGGGCGCTGGTATTCTCTTCGGTCGCGCGGGCCGGTGAGCGGCCCGCCGGTGAGGAGACGTTTCCGTGCCAGGGCCGGCCGAAACCGAAGCGACGTGCGGTGATGCCGTGCCGGTGGCCGACGCCGCGATCGGTGATGTGCTTCGCCGCTGGTGGGGCTTCGACTCGCTGCGGCCCCTCCAGGCCGAGGCGATCGAGGCGGCGCTGGCCGGCCGTGACTCGCTGGTCGTGATGCCGACCGGCGGGGGCAAGAGCCTCTGCTACCAGCTGCCGCCGCTGGTTGGCGAGACGACCGACGTCGTGATCTCGCCCCTGGTCGCCCTGATGAAGGACCAGGTCGACGCCCTCGAGGCGATCGGCTACCCGGCGGCGGCGCTCCATGGCGGGCTCTCCCTCGACGAACGCTCCGCGATCCGCGACCGGCTCCTCGCCGGCGAACTGCGGCTGCTGTTCACCGCGCCGGAGCGGCTGGTCAACTCGAGCCTGCTCGACACGCTCGCCCGGGTGGGCGTCAAGCGGTTCGCGATCGACGAGGCCCACTGCATCAGCCAGTGGGGCCACGACTTCCGGCCCGAATACCGGCAGCTGGCGATGCTCCGCGAACGGTTCCCGCGGGCGACCCTCCACGCCTTCACCGCCACGGCGACCCCGCAGGTCCGCGACGACATCGCCGGCCAGCTCGGCCTCCGCGACCCGGCGGTGCTCGTCGGCACCTTCGACCGGCCCAACCTCGTCTACCGGGTCGTGCCGCGGACCGACCGCGTCGCCCAGACGCTCGCCATTCTCGGCCGCCACCGCGGCGAGGCCTCGATCGTCTACTGCGTCTCCCGGCGGGAGACCGAGCGGCTGGCGGCGAAGCTGGCCGCCGAGGGGCTCCTCGCCCGCCCCTATCACGCCGGCCTCGATGCGAAAGAACGCCACCGCACCCAGGAGGCCTTCGCCAAGGAGACGATCGAGGTCGTCGTGGCGACGGTCGCCTTCGGGATGGGGATCGATCGCTCCGACGTCCGGCTCGTGCTTCACACGGCCCTGCCCAAGAGCCTCGAGGCCTACCAGCAGGAGACGGGCCGGGCCGGCCGCGACGGGCTGGCGGCGGAGTGCGTGCTGCTTTATTCGTCGGCCGACGTGTTTCAGTGGGAGGCGCTCGTTCGCAAGAGCGCCGCCGAGAGCGAGCTCGATGAGGAGGAGCAGGCAGCCCTGGTCGCCTCGCAGGTTCGCCACCTCCACGCGATGCGTCGCTACGCCCAGGCCGCCCGCTGCCGCCACGCCGCCCTCTCGGAATACTTCGGGCAGGACTACCCCGGTCGCTCGTGCGAGGCCTGCGATGTCTGCCTGGGCGAGACCGAGAGCCTCCCCGACGCAACGGTCACCGCCCAGAAGATCCTCTCCTGCGTGGCCCGCGTCGAGCAGCGGTTCGGCGTCCGGCATGTCTGCGAGGTGCTGCGGGGGGCCAAGACCGACAGCGTCCTCCGCAACGGCCACGACCGGCTCTCGACCTACGGGCTGCTCGCCCAGCTCGATCAGCGGGCCGCCGAGAACCTCGTCCACCAGCTGCTCGACCAGGAGCTGCTCGTGCGGACCCCCGGCGACCGGCCCGTGGTCCGGCTCAACGAGCGGTCCTGGGAGGTGCTCAAGGGGCAGCGGGAGGTGGTCCTGCTCGAACCGCAGACCGGCAGCCGGGCCCGCAAGACGAAGGTCGAGGCAGACGACTGGGAGGGTGTCGACCGTGACCTCTTCGAACGGCTCCGGCGGTGGCGGCGACGGATCGCCGAGGCCCGCGGCAAGCCGGCCTGGACGATCCTCGACGACAAGGCGCTCCGGACGATCTCCCGCGAGCGGCCCGCCTCGCCCGACGCCCTCCTCCGCTGCAAGGGAATCGGCGAGAAGCGGCTGGCCGATTTCGGGGCGGCGATCCTCGAACTCGTCGCCGGCCGCGAGCCGCCGGCGAGCGACTGACGCCGGGCCCCTCTCCCAAGGGCACGGACGGCTCCCTTGCTGAAGGAACCACGTATGCTGTTCGCAGGACGCGACGGCTTCTCCAGGAAGAACGACGATGAGGTTGAGCTGCCTGCTCGTGATCGCTGCCGCTGCGATCGGCCGCTGGCCGGTGCCGGTGGCGGCGGCTCCGCTGAATGTCGTGTTCATCATCGCCGACGACCTCGGCGCGCGAGACATCACCCCCTGCAATCCGGCTTGCTTCTACGACACCCCAAACCTGCAGCGGCTCGCCGACTCGGGCGTCCGGTTCAGCGATGCTTATGCGGCGTGTCCCGTCTGTTCGCCGACGCGGTCGGCGGTGATCACCGGCCAGTGGCCCGCCCGGACCCGCAACACCGACTACTTCGGCGGCCCGAACGAGTTTCTCGGGCAGTCGCTGCCGGAGGCCTACGATCCGGCCGTCGATGGCACCTTCCGCGGCCACCGCGACCGTCCGCTCTGGCCGGCCCCCTACCTTGGGCAAATGGCCGAGGCCCACACGACGCTCGCCGAGGCCCTCCGGGCCCACGGCTACGCGACGTTCTTCGCCGGCAAGTGGCACCTCGGTCCGGAGGGCAGCTGGCCGGAGGACCACGGCTTTGACATCAACAAGGGGGGCGTCGGGCGAGGGTCGCCTCCGGGCGGGAAGCGGTATTTTTCGCCGTACGGCAACCCGCGGCTGGCTGATGGGCCGCCGGGCGAACACCTGCCCGATCGCCTGGCCGAGGAAACGGTCCGCTTCATCCGAACCTACCGCGACCAGCCCTTCCTGGCCTACCTTTCCTTCTATTCCGTCCACACGCCGCTGATGGCCCCGGACGCGGCCGTTGCCAAATACAAGCAACGTCGACGGGATCGCGAGCTTGTCGATGCCTTCGCCCCGGAGCCGCCTCGCAAGAATCGCATCGTGCAGTCCCAGCCGGTCTACGCCGGGATGGTCGAGGCGATGGACGCCGCAGTCGGCAGGGTGCTCGATGCCCTTGACGAGTGCGGGGTTGCGGACCGGACCCTGGTGATCTTCACGTCCGACAACGGCGGCCTCTCGACCTCGGAAGGATCGCCCACCTCCAACCTGCCGTACCGCGCCGGCAAGGGCTGGATGTATGAGGG